>NZ_JABWRO010000180.1:0-6945 GCF_014268985.1 Pseudomonas sp. RW10S2
GGCGAAAGATGGCCAGATATACTCGCGCAGGGGTGGGGTCTGGGTGAGGCAGAGCGGCTTGATACCGCCTGCATCTTAAAATACCAGACTCGTCATTATGCTGCTAAGCGGCGTAAAGGACAGAGTTGAGGAGCAACAGGTGGACAGGTGCGAGATTGCAGAATACTTGATCAGCTGTTTACATCGGGATTGACGGCGTCGTTGTAGAACTATTATTGATGAGAAGCTGCTTCCCTTGGAGCAGTTTTATTATTTTCATTAATAACGTTTTTCAGGATTTCCTTGGTCTCGCTATCTGTTGTGCGAGGCGGACTGCAGCTGATTTTTATAAACTTATAACCAAGCTTAACATCAGGTATCGCTAGCGCCGCACGATCATCCGGCATCACCGCAACGTTAACGCCGTTAGTATCTTCAAGTCCGCAATATGATGTTGGTAGGTGGAAAGATGAGAATGCAATGGCCTGTCTTAGTCTAGGCTCATAAAAGTTCTTGCTTGCAACTTTCTGCATTAGGGTAAGTAGTATTATGGCTCCTAACGAAAGCGCAACTATTGCCATGGCTGGTGAGGATTTTTTCTTTTTGCGAAGGGGGTGTTTTTTATTGTTTCTACGATACTCATCCACTAGGTTCTTGACTAAAAGAGCGGGAATCAATAATAGGCTCGCATACCCAAAAGCTAGTGATGCTGCGAAGAACCATATTGTTGGTGTCAGGATTAGAGTAAGGAATAGTTGAGTGCCTGGCAGGTCTGCAGGAGATAGGCTGCTAAGCTCAGCAATTGCCGCGTCGGAGTAAATCTTTGAAAGCGTTGCTACGCATACCACCACTGGCGTGATCAGAGTCTTACATAACTCCCAGTGCCGCGCAATAAAAGCGGAAATATTCCAGTGATAGTACAGAAACACAAAAGCGGATAGGCAGTTTATTGATAGTATGGTTAGCGCAGTTGTTGTGTTGGATTTGTTTCCCATGATTGCAGAAAGGCCCAGGGCATAAAATGCAACGGTGGCAACAATGAACGTTGCGGCTGAATATTCTGGCTTTTTCCAACGCTTTATCCTACGTAGTCGTTTATACCACCATAACTTTTTGTCTCTTGAGCTCAGGATGTTTGCAATATAGCCAGAGAGAACCGGTAGGATAAAAAATAATCCAAATAAAGTTATTGCCATCATGCTATTCCTTGAGCGTTAGTGTTGCTGTCGGTTGCTAACACAGGTGTGTAGTATTCTTTGTTGTACAGCTGGTGAGGCATGGATGCCGCGCCAGGGCCGGGCGGCTTTATGCCCGGGTCTGGCCACCAGCACCGGCAGGGATGCCGGAAAGCGAGCTATAAATTCGCTCAGGACAACTTTCCCTCGCACGGCAAGAGTCGTGCGACTTCTCTCCAGTAGTTAGTTCTGGCATGAAAGCGAGCCAGGACAAGCTTGAGAAGTTCTGCCTCAGGAAAGGGATCGTTCTCATGGAGTTCGCTGTAGGTCAAAAGGTCTAGCCCGAGCTGTCGACTAGCGAACTTGTCGGTAGGAAGCATCGCTAACGTTCTTCCACGATCGTCTAGGCTAAGCTTCAGCGAGCTGAGCAGCCCGCATATAGTGGAGTCAGGCGAAGGGTTTGAGGGACTGCGGATCGCCTCCTGCTGATTCAGGGAGGTGGCTAAACTCCTGATAAAGTCTTCCCCCAGTGCCATACATCGATCAGCGTCTGCTTGCGACAGAATTGGAGCGAGTAGCTCCAACTGATCCTGCCTCTTTAGGCGTAGCTCATCGAACATCATGCTTTTCGCTTTTTCTTCGGGCGGCCGATAGCATCTAAATCTTTCACCAGGTCTTCGGCTCTCAGATGCGTATAGCGCCGGAGCATCTGCATCGATTTATGGCCACTTATGGCTGAGACCTTCTGGTCCGACATACCGCTTTCTACAAGCCGACTCACTGCTTCGTGGCGTAGATCGTGAAAGCGCAGGTCAGACATTCCTAGCTTAGTCTTGAGTAGTCCCCATTTCTTTGTGAAGGCATAGGGGCGGCGTTTACCGTCCTTGCCTGGCTCGCCAAAGAATACGAGGTTGCAATCGGTTGGTCGTACTGGATTATCCAAAGCGGCCTTGAAGGTGTCCGTAGCCTGTTTGGTGAGAGGAACGGTCCGGGCACTATCATTTTTGGTGTCTGACAGGCGCACTACACGCTTTTTCAGGTCGACCTGGTGACAGCGTAGACCTGTGATCTCCGATGAGCGCATGCCTGTCTCCAGGGCGATACGAACGATCCAGCCAAGCATAGGGTTGCTGTGTGTGCTAGCGGCGCTAAGCAGGCGTCGTTCTTCATCGGCTGACAGTCGGCGGTCGCGACCTTCTCCAGGGCTCGGTTTGCGAATATTGAGCACCGGGTTAAATGTCAGTCCGAGCCCCCATTCTTGAATTGCCACGGTATAGAGATGGCTAAGCAAGGCTATCTCGAGGCGCACGGTGTTATTGCTAACGGGGACGCCACGCTTGCTCAGGGCGCCCAGTCGGGTGTCGCGGTAATTGGCGATAACTTCGGCGGAGAGGGCGGCCAAGGAGTATTTGCCCAGGTGTTCGATCAGCTGCTTGGCCTTGGTTGCCTCAGCTTTCTGCGTGGTGGGTTTTTTACTTGGGGTGACCTCGGCCAGATAGCGTTCCAGTGCTTTCTCAAGCGTTAGGCGCTCTGAGCCGCTGCGCTGGATGTAAACCCCTCGCACCATTTCGTCCTCGGTACGACGTGCCCAGTCTTCTGCGTCGCGTTTAGTTCGGAAGGTTTTAGAGTTGGTGGGCCATCCAGTTTTGCGGATGACAGCTTTCCAAGTGCCGGCAGGGGTTTTGACAATTGTGGCCATCTGAGGACTCCAAAGGCGAGCAGACAGAACTGCACTGTATCTAATTTGTACCTTTGGACCATAGGATTATTCGTGAGGCCACACCCCTGAAAAGCACAAAGCCGCGCAATGCGCGGCTTTGAAGGTGGTGGGCCCACACGGACTCGAACCGTGGACCAAAGGATTATGAGTCCTCTGCTCTAACCAACTGAGCTATAGGCCCCAGAGGTCGGCCGGATTATAACGAGGGTTTGCTAAGGGTGCCATCTGAAAGATCCGACAGTGCTATACGAAGAAAGGTGGCGGCGAATTCGTCGGCGGGCAGGGGCAGGCTGACGATGTAGCCCTGGATCTGTTCGCATCCTTCTGCGGCGAGGAAGCGTTGCTGGGCCTGGTTCTCCACGCCTTCGGCGATGATGGTCAACTGCATACTGCGGCCCAGGGCAATGATGGCGCGGGCGATGGCGGCGTCGTGGGGGTCGTCGGGCAGGCCGCGGATGAACGACTGGTCGATCTTGAGGATGTCCAGCGGCAGGCGCTTCAGGTAGCTCAGCGAGGAGTAGCCGGTGCCGAAGTCGTCGATCGCCAGTTGCACACCGAGGTGCTTGAGCTGGTGCAGGATGGCCAGGGCTTCTTCGGCCTGGCTCATGATGAAGTTCTCGGTGATTTCCAGCTGCAGATCGCCGGCCTTGAGGTGGAAGGTCTTGAGCAGGTGCTCGATCCGCCGGGTCAGGCTGGGCTGGCGCAATTGAGCACCTGCGAGGTTGATCGACAGCGGGCCGAACGCCTGGTAGGTGCGTTTCCAGGTGTGCATCTGCTGGCAGGCCTGCTCCAGCACCCAGTCGCCGAGCTGGAGGATGCTGCCGTTCTCTTCGGCCAGGTGAATGAACTGCTCCGGCGGCACCTCGCCGAAGGTCGGGTGGTTCCAGCGGATCAGCGCCTCGGCACCGACCAACCCCTGGGTCTTGAGGCTGAACTTGGGTTGGTAGTACAGGCTCAGTTCGTTGCGTTCGATGGCGCGGCGCAGCTCATGCTCGAGGAAAATACGCTCGCTGGCCTGGGCAGTGAGGTCGAGGGTGTAGCTTTCGACGCGGTTGCGGCCCTTGGCCTTGGAGCGGTACATCGCGGCGTCGGCGTTGCGGATCAATGTGGCGACGTCGGTGCCGTCCTGCGGGTACAGGCTGATACCGATGCTGGCACTGGTGAAGAACTCGTGCTCGCCGGCCTGAACCGGGGCGTGGAAACACGCCAGTAGCTTGTTGGCGATGGCGCTGGCGTCGCTTGGGCGATGCAGGCCGGGCAACAGGATGATGAATTCGTCGCCGCCCAGGCGGGCGACGGTGTCGACATCGCGAACCTGTTCTTTCAGGCGTTGGGCGATGCCCTTTAGCAAGAGGTCGCCGACCGGGTGGCCGAGGCTGTCGTTGATGTGCTTGAAGCGGTCGAGGTCGAGGAACAGCACTGCGCCCTGGCGGCTGGAGGCCTGGGCGCAGGTGAGGGCAGCCTGCAGGCGGCTCTCGAACAGGGTGCGGTTAGGCAGGCCGGTGAGCGGGTCGTGGTGCGCCTGGTAGTCGAGCTTGGCCTGGGCGTGCTTGAGGCTGGAGATGTCGGCGAACACGGCGACGAAATGGGTGGTCTCGTGCTCACTGTTGCGTACGGCGCTGATGGTCAGCCAACTAGGGTAGAACTCGCCGTTCTTGCGTCGGTTGCAGATCTCGCCCTGCCAATGGCCTTCGGCGGTGAGCTGATGCCACATGGCGACGTAGAAGGCGCTGTCGTGTTGACCGGAGGCGAGCAGACGTGGGGTCTGGCCAAGGGCTTCGAGCTCGCTGTAGCCGGTGATCTCGCTGAAGGCGCGGTTGACCGCGCTGATGCGCTGTTCGGTATCGGTGATCAGCACGCCCTCGGCGGTGTTCTCGAAGACCGTGGCGGCCAGTTGCAGTTTTTCCTGCATCATGTGGCGCTCGGTGATGTCGCGGGTAATGGTCAGCATGCAGTCGATGCCGCCGATTGGCAGTGGCCGAGCGGACATTTCACACAGGCGGATCTGGCCGTCGCTACGGCGGATATGGCAACTGAAATCGCGCGCAAAACCATCGCGCTTGAGCAGTTCGATCAGCCGATCACGTTCGTTGAGGTCGGCCCAGATGCCCAGATCAAGGCTGTTGTGGCCAAGGCTTGGGTTGATGTCGTAGCCGGTCAGCCGGCAGAAACCTTCGTTGGCTTCCAGCAGCAGGCCATCGCTCTGGCGCGACAGCAGCAAGCCGTCGGGCGATGCGTGGAAGGCCTTGGCGAACTTCTCTTCGGAAGTCTGCAACTGTTGCTGGGTTTCCTTGAGCTGGCTGATGTCGCGCACGGCAACCACCAGCGCCGGTGTGCCGTCCAGGTCGAAGCTTTCAGCGGAGGTGAGGCCTGTGAATAACTCGCCGTTGCTGCGCCGGAAGCTCATTTCCAGATTGCGGATGCCGCCCAGTTGCATGCGCTCAAGGATCGTCGGGCCGGAGCCCGCAACGCCCCACAGGTCCAGTTCTGTGGCGGTGCGGCCTATGACCTGGGCTGGGCTCAGGCCGATCTGCTCTTCGAATGCTTTGTTGACCTCCAGCAGGCAGCCGTCGCTGTGGCGGGCGATGAGCAGGATGTCGGGGCATTGCTCAAACACCGAGGCGAACTTCTGTTCGGATAGGCGCAGGGCATCCTCGGTACGTTTGGTTTCGCTGATGTCGATCATCAGGCCGCGCATCAGCGGCTTGTGGCCTTGCTCGATCATGCTGACGATATTGCGTACCCAGAGGATGTGCCCGTCGGCACGTATTACGCGATAGTCGAGGCTGTGGTCGCGCCCGGCGGCGGTTTCGGCATCGCAGTAGGCCTGGGCCCAGAGGGCGTCTTCGGGGTGCAGGATGCCGCGCCAGAAGCCGGGTTTGAGCCATTCCCGCAGCGGATAGCCGAGCAGGCCCTCGGCGTGCGGGGAGACGTAGCTGTAGGTGAAGTCGTTGGCGTCGGCCTCCCAGGCGATGGCCGAAAGGCTCTCGATCAGGCTGCGGTAGTGGTATTCGCTGCTGCGTAGCTCTTGCTCCAAGGCGATCCGCCGCGAAATCTCCGAGCTGAGGCGGCGATTGATGCGCAGCATGGCGGCGAGGATCAGCAGCACAACGGCCAATGTCGGCAGGCCATAAATCACTAGGTCGCGCCATAAGCTCCGTTGATCGACGACGTTGCCAACCCAGCGCTCCTGAATGTCACTGATTTCGGTACTGCTCAGGTCGGCCATGACTTTGTCGAGAATGCCGATGAGGATTTTCTGTTCTCGTGGGGCGGCCATGGCCAACTGATAGCGGTAGGGCGTCTCGCCACTGACGTACAGGCCATCGAGCTTGAGCTGGCGTAGGCTCCAGATGCTCGATGCAAGGTCGCCAACCACCGCATCCACTTCGTCGGTAGCCAACGCCTGCAGGGCTGAACTCACATTGGGCAAGGCCACCAGATTGAGATCCGGGTGGTGGGTACGCAGCAACTCATGGGGAGCGTAGTTTTCCACGACCGCGATTTTCAGGCCGTACAGGTCTTTGAGGGTGCGTGGCTGAGGGCCGCCCTCGTGGGCGAGGATGACGATGGGGAAATCGAGGTAGGGGCGGGTGAAGGCCAGGTAGGATTGGCGTTCGGGCGTCGACATGATGCCTGGAAGCAGGTCGATACGGTTCTGTCGTGCTTGCTCAAGTACTTGCGACCAATTGCTGGGCTCGACCGGCTGCAGCGTGACGCCCAGGCGTTGCTGGATCAGGGCAATGTAGTCGGCGGCCAATCCCTGATAGCGACCTTCCTGGTCGCGAAATTCGAATGGCGGCCAAGACGCATCCACGCCCAGGCGCAGCTGCGGATGGGCGTTGAGCCAGGCTTGTTCTTCGTCCGTCAGGGTCAGGGCGCCGGCCGCTGTGTTCCAGATCATCAAGAGCAGCAGCAGAAGTGCCGGCATCAAGGGCATGGCGACCTCTCTCTATCAGGGGGCTGATTCGAGTGTAGACGGACGCGGGTGAAGAGTGCCGGTGAATGCGGCAGATTGCCTGCTGCTTTTTGTCGCCCATGAAAAAACCCCCCCCCCCCCCCCGGGGGGGG
>NZ_JABWRO010000181.1:0-6915 GCF_014268985.1 Pseudomonas sp. RW10S2
CCCTTCCCGCTTCTATAATCAGAAGACCTCATCCAGCCTCTACCCAGGGAGGCTACCAGCGTGAACCCGCGCATCCCCCTGTTGCTGCTGTGCCTGCTGCTGACCCTGGCTGGCTGCGCCGGCAAACGCTCCCCACCAGCCCCGCCCCCGGCCACGCTCACCCCCGCCCTCTGGCAACAGATCGACCAGGACCTGATTGGCGCCTCGGTTGCCGCCACCGGCTCGGCCAGCGACTATGCCCGTCGCTCGATGAGGGTCTGGCGCGAACAGGTGCAGCAACGTACCGAAAGCGACTTCATCCCCTGGTTCACCGGCTACTGGACCCAGCAATGGCTGACCCTCAAGGTTGCCTGGTTCAAGATGAACAGCGGCAACGGCAGCGACCCGCCCGAAAAACGTTTGGCGCTCTACCTGCAGGAGCAGTACCACGAGCGGGTGATCGAACCGGTCGCCGAGCAGATCAACCCCGAAGGCATCCGCGACCGTGCCAGCGAGCTGTACCTGCAACTGTTCGCCCAGCAGTTGCCGACGATAATCCAGCGCTACAACGCCCCGCCTGATCAGGTCAGCCAACGCCTGAATCACCTTGCAGCCATCGCCCTGGGCCCACCTGCGGCCAGGGACGCGACGCTCTACCAACTGCTGCGCGCCCAGTCACTTTACCAGCAGCCCGCCTGGCAGGCGCTGCGCCAGCACCTGCACGACCAGGCCGCCAAGGCACCCGGGCAAACCGAGGTGGGGCTGTCGTCGGTGGCCACCCGGGCCAGCGAAAAACTCGGCGCCACCCTCGCCCCGCGCGGCATCGCCAGCGCGGTGGCGGCGGCAGTAGGCAAGGCCGCCGGGGCGATGATCTCGGTGGCGGTGGCCGGTTTCGGCATGATGACCCACGACCGCGATCATCCACAGATGGTCGAGCAACTGCGAGTGATCCTCAACGTGGCGCTGAACGAGGAATGGCGCGAGCTCATGGAGAACCGCCAGAGTGGCGCCCTCTCGGGGGTGTACTACCTGTCGGGGCAGGTCGAGGATGGCCTGCTGTCGGGCGCAGGCCGGCCCTGACGCCTCAGGCCACGGCCATGGCCGAGGTCGGCAGGCCGAAGATGCGGTCGAACGCCCAGTTGTAGACGAAGGTGTAGACCGGCACCAGCACGATGAACGCCAGGTCCACCACGAACGCCTCGACCAGGCTCATGTCCAGCCACCAGGCAATCAGCGGAATCAGGTACAGCACCAGCGTCAGCTGGAAGCCCACCGCGTGCGCCACTCGCCGCGCCACGCTGCGACCGCGCTTGGCCTGGCGGCTTTCCCAGCGCTCGAACAGGCTGTTGTAGACCAGGTTCCAGAGCATGGCGATGGTGGTGATCATCACCGCCAGTGGCCCGGTGTGAGAGGGCGGGGTTTCGGACAGGTAGGCCAGGCCCAGCGTGGACATGCACAAGCCAATGAGTTCATAGAAGGTCACGTAGACCAGTTTGCGTTTGACGCCTTGCACCGTGACGACCTCGGGATACAGTGAATGAAGGCGCGGAGAATGAATCAATAATCTTGACAGAAAAAGTCAGCACCTTTCAGATTGACTGAAAGGAGACTTGCATGAACTTTTCCAGCGACAACATCCAACTGTTCCTCGCCGTGCTCGACCGCGGCTCGTTCTCTGCCGCCGCACGGGTACTGGGGCGGGTGCCGTCGGCGGTCAGCATGGCAATCGGCAATCTGGAGGCAGAACTGGGCTACGCCCTGTTCGAGCGCGGTGCCCGCGAGGTGCGCGCCACCGACCGCGCCCGCGCCCTGGAGCCGCACGCGCGGCTGATCGCCGAGCAACTGGGGTTGCTGCAAGTGCATGCGCTCGAACTGTCGCGAGGGCTGGAAAGCAGCCTGGCCATCGCCGTGGTGCCGGACATCGACCCCCGTCCACTGCTGACAGCCATCGCCCGGCTGGGCGAGCGCTACCCGCTGCTCGACATCGAACTGCTCAGTGCCCCGCAGGAGGACGCCCTGCAACTGCTCGACAGCGGCCGCGTCAGGTTGTGCCTGGCCTTTGCCGGGTTGCAGGTCGATCCGCGCCGCAGTTTCCAGCACCTGGGCACCGAGTCGCTGGTGGCCACCTTGTCGCCTCACCATCCAGCCCTGCGCCAAGGGCGTATCCGCGACCTGGAAGACCTGGTGAACATCCGCCAGATCCTGGTGCATAGCCGTGACCTGCCACTGCGCGACACCCGCTCACTAATCGGCACCGCGCACTGGCGCACCGACAGCGTCGACCTGGCCCTGCAGATGGTCGAAGCAGGGCTGGGTTGGGGCGACCTGCCTGTGGCCAGCGTCATGCCACGGGTAGAGGCCGGCCGGCTGGTGCGCCTGGCGTTTCGCAACACCCGCAACGAGCTGCAGCTACCCGTGCATGTGCTGTGGCTCAAGGAGCAGCCACTGGGGCAGGCTGCTCGGGCGCTGGTGGAGTTGCTGGCTGCCGGCTGATCCGTCCATGACCACCCGTCGGCCAGAACGACGTCTAACTCAACCATTTGGCCCGCAGGCCGATACCGATTCCGACAGGCACCGCCACGCGCCACGAGTGCACGGCGGCCTCCCCAGCATCGGCTCAAGGTCTCGAAACATGAACCTGAAGTTCCGCCACAAGATTCTCCTCAGCGCCTGCGGTGTCGTGGTATTGGCATTCGCATTGTTCACCCTCTACAACGACTACCTGCAACGCAACACCATCCGCCAGAACATCGAATCCTCCGTGCAGCAGGCCGGCGCACTGACGGCCAGCAGCGTGCAGAACTGGATGAGCGGACGCATCCTGATCCTGGAGAACCTCGCCCAGGATATCGCCCAGCAAGGCACCGGCAGTCAGGTCGCCGGGCTGGTCGACCAACCCTCCTACACCAGCAACTTCCAGTTCACCTACTTCGGCCAGAACACCGGACTCTTCACCCAGCGCCCCGACGCACAGATGCCCGAAGGCTACGACCCGCGCAAACGCCCTTGGTACACCGCCGCCGCGAGCGCCAACCAGACCCTGCTGACACCGCCCTACCAGGCATCGGTCGGCGGGCTGGTGGTGACCATCGCCATCCCCGTCAAGGCCCGCAGCAATGGCGAGCTGCTCGGAGTGGTCGGGGGTGACCTGAGCCTGGACAGCCTGGTCGACATCATCAACGCCGTGGATTTCGGCGGTATCGGCCACGCTTTCCTGGTCGACCGCGAAGGCCAGGTGATCGTCAGCCCCGACAAGGACCAGCTGATGAAGAACCTCAAGGACATCTACCCCGGCAGCTCCCTGCGGGTCGAGCCGGGCATGCAGGACGTGACCCTCGGCGGCGAAGAGCGGATCGTCTCCTTCACTCAGGTCAAGGGGCTGCCTTCGGCGCAGTGGTACATCGGCCTGTCCATCGACAAGGACAAAGCCTACGCCGCCCTCGGCCAGTTCCGCAGTTCGGCCATCATTGCCATGATCATCGCGGTGGCCGCCATCGCAGCCGTGCTCGGCCTGCTGATCCCACTGCTGATGCGCCCGCTGACCACCATGGGCCGCGCCATGCACGATATCGCCGAAGGCGAAGGCGACCTCACCCGTCGCCTGCAGGTGCAGCACAAGGACGAGTTCGGCGAACTGGCCGCAGCCTTCAACCGCTTCGTCGAGCGTATCCACGCCTCGATCAGCGAAGTGGCCTCGGCCACCCGACAGGTGCACGACCTGTCCGAACAGGTGATGAGCGCTTCCAACGCCTCGATCAACGGGTCCGAGGAACAGAGCCTGCGCACCAACAGCGTGGCAGCGGCGATCAATCAGCTCGGCGCCGCCACCCAGGAGATTGCGCGCAACGCCGCCGATGCCTCGCAGCACGCCAGCGGCGCCAGCGATCAAGCCAACGACGGGCGCCAGGTGGTGGAGGATGCGATCAGCGCCATGACCGCGCTGTCGCACAAGATCAGCGAGTCGTGCGAGCAGATCGAAACCCTCAACGCCAGCACCGACGAAATCGGCAAGATCCTCGACGTGATCAAGGGCATCTCCCAGCAGACCAACCTGCTGGCGCTCAACGCCGCCATCGAAGCCGCTCGCGCCGGGGAAGCCGGGCGAGGCTTTGCCGTGGTCGCCGATGAGGTGCGCAACCTGGCACACCGCACCCAGGAGTCGGCCGAAGAGATCCACCGCATGATCACCAGCCTGCAGGTTGGCTCGCGCGAGGCGGTGCACACCATGAACGCCAGCCAGGTCTCCAGCGAGCAGACCGTACAGGTGGCCAACCAGGCAGGTGAGCGACTGGCCAGTGTGACCCTGCGCATCGGCGAGATCGATGGCATGAACCAGTCGGTGGCCACGGCGACCGAGGAACAGAGCGCAGTGGTCGAGAGCCTGAACCTGGATATCACCCAGATCAACGCCCTCAACCAGCAAGGGGTGCAGAATCTCAACGAAACCCTGCGCCACTGCGATGCCCTGAGCCAGCAGGCGGGACGCTTGAAGCAGTTGGTAGGCAGTTTCAGGATCTGAAACGGCTTCACTGTTCCCCCTGTAGGAGCGGGCTTGCCCGCGAAAAAGACACCGCGCTGCCTGGCACGGGCTACGCCCGTGTTCGCGGGACCAGCCCGCTCTACAGGGGAACAGTGAAGCTGCCGCGTTATAACCTAATAACGAACAATTCTATTTGGCTATAAAGAACAATCTATATCCTGCTCCCATCCGACAACGGGCTAGCGGGCAGATTGAGTAACGTATGGATGTAGGTTCTTTCGGTTTCACCATTGCCGGGCTGGTCGTGGGTTTCATCGTCGGCATGACCGGCGTCGGCGGCGGCTCGCTGATGACCCCGATCCTGCTGTGGTTCGGTATCAACCCTGCCACCGCCGTGGGCACCGACCTGCTCTACGCGGCAATCACCAAGGCCAGTGGCGTCTGGGTGCATGCGCGCAACAAGAACATCGACTGGAAGATCACCGGCTGGCTGAGCCTGGGCAGCGTGCCCGCGGCAGCGCTGACCCTGTGGTTCCTCAGCACCCTGCATGCCGACACCTCGGCACTCAACGCCATCATCAAGCAGGGCCTGGCGGTGGTGCTGATCCTTACCGCCCTGGCGATCCTGTTCAAGTCGCGCCTGCAGGCCTTCGCCAGCAAGCATGCAGGCGATCACTACCACCTCAGCGACCGCAGCCTGAACCTCCTCACCGTGATCACCGGTGTGGTGCTCGGGGTCATGGTCACCCTGACCTCGATCGGTGCCGGCGCCCTGGGCACCGTGGCGCTGTTCCTGCTCTACCCCTTCCTGGTGACCCGGCGCCTGGTCGGCACCGAGATCGCCCATGCCGTCCCCCTGACCCTGGTCGCAGGCCTGGGCCACGCGGGTATGGGCAACATGGACTGGTCGCTGCTCGGCTACCTGCTGCTCGGCTCGCTGCCGGGCATCTACCTCGGCAGCCACCTCACCGGCCGCATCTCCGATCGTGTGTTGCGTCCCTGCCTGGCGGGCATGCTGCTGTTGATCGGCTACAAGCTGGCCTTCTGATACTCCGGCGCCTCAGGCCGGCGCAAGACGCAGGCGCCAGATCTGTGTGCGGCTGAGTTCGAGCCGTGAGCACGGCGGGACGTCGATACACTGGTAGGCCCCGAGCGAACTGCCCAGCACTTCGACCATCGCGGCACGCATCACCATCGGATGCGTGACGGCCCACCAGTCACCGGGCGTGTCGAACGCCTCCAGCCAGTGCGCCACGCGCTTGTGCAGCGCGGCGAAGGACTCTCCACCATGGGGCGCCGCGTCCACATCGACCTGCCACCACGCCAGGGCTTCGCGCTGCTCGCGCTGCAACTGCTTGAGCGCAACGCCCTGCCAATGCCCCATGTCACAGTCGGCCAGCGCCGTCTCGATACGCACTTCGGGGGCGAGCCAGGCGGCGGTTTCACGGGCGCGCAGTTCGGGCGCGCTGAGCACCTGCACGCCCTCGGGCACAGCCTTCAACAACGGGGCATCACCCAGCACGGGATCGTCGCTCAACGGAAATCGCCCGGTTTTCTGGGCGCGGGTCAATGCATGGCTGATCAGGGTCAGACGGACGGCTTTCACCTTGGAGCTCTCTGGCAATGAGGATTAGGGCATCGAGGAACGCTGCGCTAAGATCGCCAGTCTAACCCAGGCAATTAGCCATCAGAGTCGATTCGATGACCATCACCTCCCGCCCTCCTCCCGGTCCTGTCCTGCTCGCGCTGCGTGAAGGTACGCAGGCCTGCCACAAGACACTGGAGGCACGCCTGCCATTTTTCAGCGAAGGTTTCGACCACGATGCCTATCGCCGCCTGATCGAGGCGTACTACGGCTTTCACGCACCGCTCGAAGCATTGTTGGCGAGGCACCAGGACAGTGGGCGCAACAAAGCGCCGGCACTGTGCCGCGACCTGCAGGCACTCAAGCTGAGTGCCGAGCAGATAGACGCGCTGCCGCTGTGCCGGGACTTGCCCGCCATCACCGATGAGGCCAGCGCGCTGGGTGTGATGTACGTACTGGAGGGCTCCACCCTCGGTGGCCAGGTGCTCAAGCGTGCCATGGCGCAGCGCCTGGGTATCGACGCCGACAGCGGCGGTGGTTTTCTCGATGTGTATGGCAGCGCCACCGCCAGCCAGTGGCGCGGCTTTCTCGAACGCCTGGATCGGCACCCCCTGCCACCCGAAAATCAGGCCCGCACCGTGGCTGCGGCAGTCGCTACCTTCACCTGCTTCGAGCGCTGGCTGGAGCAGCGCGCGGTGTTGTTGCAGGCAATTGAATGCTAAGCGCCACCGTTGATCGACCTGAAAAACGTCACATACCCTGTAGGAGCGGGCTCGTCCCGCGATCGGGCGCGAAGCGGCCGTAGATCAGGCAACCGGGGTATTCCTGAAACACCTCGAAGCCCGGCTTTACGGCCGCTACGCGCCCGATC
>NZ_JABWRO010000182.1:0-6753 GCF_014268985.1 Pseudomonas sp. RW10S2
GGGGTTGCGGTTGATCGCCCGCAGCAGCTCGAAGCTGCGCCTGGCCTGTTCCGGGTCACGCTCCTGGCCGGTGGCGCGGTAGCGTTCCAGGCGATAGGCGGCATCTTGTACCAAAGCCTGGCGTTCGCGTGGCAGGGCGGTGAACTCGGGGCTCTGCAATTGCGCAGTGTCGGCGCTGACGGCCAATACCTGCTGTTTTTCGTGATGGTCCAGTGGCTCGGCGCGGGCCAGCAGCTCGCGTTCGCGCGATGGCCGGTAGCGCACATCGGACACCAGCCCCGACTGCTTGACTGCCTTGACCGTATCGGTAGGGATGGCGGTGAGCGGGAACTGCGAGGTCAGGTCCAGCCCGGGGCGGGCGACCTGCAGCAGCTCCAGCAGGCGGTAGGAGCAGTTCTCGTCGAAGAAGAAGTAGTCGAACTGCACCTGCTTGAGTTCCCAGACGTGCTCGACCATGCGCCCGGTCTCTTCAGGCGTCAGGTCCAGCTGGTACTCCCACAGGTCGCGGTTCTCCAGGCTGCGGTATTCGGAGAGTTTCTCCTGGTACGGCATCATCGCGAACAGCCCGGGGTAGCCGCCCATCAGGCCTTTCCAGGCGTAGAGGATGCTGTTGTCGCTGCCTTCGATATAGGCGCCGAAGTTGATCGCGTAGCTGAGCAGCGTGGTGTCGTTGCTGCGGGTGTCGGCCTTGTCGATGCGCAGCAGGGTATGGCCGAACATCGAGGACGGGCTGTTGAGGTAGGCCGCCGGGAAGATCAGCACCGCGCTGTGCGGTGCGACGTCGGCGTACCAGCGGCTGTATTCCTGGCAGTCCGGGGTCGGCAGGTCGCTGAGCTGCAGTTGCTCGCGTAGCCAGCGGGTGCGCGCCGGAAAGACGCATTGGGCGTGTTTGTCGCCCAGGTTGGCCGGGGCATACAGCGCATCGACCGTGGCGCGCAGTTCGCGATCCGGATGATGGGCGCCGTCCTCGGCGAGAAAGAATTTGTCGTCGTCCACATAACTGCGCCAACCGCCCAGCTTGGCGGTTTCGTAGTGACCCAGTGCGATCCAGTAGCGGTCGGCGGCCAACTGCTGCACGCGCGCGTCATCCAATGAAGGTGTCGCGTAGGCAGGTGCGCAGGCGCATAACGTCAGGTAGGCGAAGCGTTTGAGCATATCGGGCAACTACTTCTGAATGATGCCGAAGGGAGGCGGGCGAACCCCGCCCCGCAAGCGGGGCGGGCAGGTCGAACTTACGCTTCGGTAGCGTACTTCGCCAGTTGTGGATCCTTTTTCAGGACCGCGATGGTGTTGTTGTGGACATCTTCGGCAGTGACGTTGGCGCTGCTGAAGATCTGCTGGAAGTGGTCGTGGGTGACCGAGGCGAAGTGCGCGCGGTCTTCGGGTTTGACGCCCAGTACCACGGCGTAGGTGGTCAGGGCTTCGCCCTGGCCCTGAGCCATGTCTTCGGACAGTTCGTTCATGGTGCCATTCATGGCCAGCCACGATTTACCGCCGTAGGTGAGCGCTGCCTTGGTGGAGCAGCCGTTGGTGCCGGAGGTCATGCCGAAGGTGGCGTTACCGGAGGTGCCGTTGGTGGTGGAGGCCAGGAAGTGCGCCGGAGTGCCGCGCTGGCCTTCGAACAGCAGGTTGCCCCAACCGCAGTTCGGGCCGCCTGGCGCTTCGGCCATGGCATTGATCGAAACCGCGGCGAACAAGGTACCCAGAAGAATCCGTTTCATAGCGTTATTCTCTTTTTCGATACGTATCAATGATCAGGGTTGTCTGGCAGTTCATGCCAGGACGGGGAAGCATTTTACCCACCCGCGCAGTTTGGAGTTTAGGCACGATCCAATAGTTGCGTAGTTGATTGCGAAAAAATCTTGGACAAACCTTTTTAACGCCTGCGACATAAAGTCCCGCGGAGCCTTGCAAGGCGCGCGCCCCCGGCGCCAGAATGCTGCGTATCCGCCCCGCCGAAGTAAGGAAACCCAATGCCCGATCCTGTTGCTGCGCGCCTGCGTCTCGCGCCTGAAGCCCTGACCCGGCGTTTTTCCCCCGAGCAGTTTGCCTTCACCAACACCGATGATCTGGAGCCGTTTCGCGGAGTACTGGGCCAGGAGCGTGCCGTCGAGGCCCTGCAGTTCGGCGTGGCCATGCCACGCCCTGGCTACAACGTCTATGTGATGGGCGAGCCGGGTACCGGCCGCTTCTCCTTCGCCAAGCGCTACCTCAAGGCCGAGGGCAAGCGCCAGCAGACCCCGGCCGACCGGGTCTACGTCAACAATTTCGAAGACACCCGCGAGCCGCGTGCGCTGGAGTTGCCGGCAGGCACTGCTGGCGAGTTCATCGCCGACATGAACGGTTTGATCGGCAACCTGCTGGCGACCTTCCCGGCGGTGTTCGAGCACCCGTCCTACCAGCAGAAGAAGGGCGCCATCGATCGCGCCTTCAACCAGCGTTACGACCGTGCCCTGGATGTGATCGAACGCGCGTCGCTGGAAAAGGACGTGGCGCTGTACCGCGACGCCAGCAATGTCGCCTTCACCCCCATGGCCGAAGGCAAGGCGCTGGATGAGGCCGAGTTCGCCCAGTTGCCTGAAGAGGTCCGCGAGCAGTTCCACGAAGACATCGCCGAGCTGGAGGAGCGTCTCAACGAGGAGCTGTCCAGCCTGCCGCAGTGGAAGCGCGAGTCGAACAACCAGCTGCGCGAACTGAACGAAGAAACCATCACCCTGGCCCTGCAACCGCTACTGGCCCCTCTGTCGGAGAAGTACGCCGAGAACGCTGCGGTGTGCGCTTACCTGCAGTCGGTGCAGTTGAACCTGCTGCGCACCGTGGTCGAGCAACTGGTCGACGATGCCAAGACCGACGCGGTGGCGCGCAAGATGCTCGAGGAGCAGTACGCGCCAAGCCTGGTGGTGGGGCATCCGGTCAATGGCGGCGCGCCTGTGGTGTTCGAGCCGCACCCGACCTACGACAACCTGTTCGGTCGCATCGAGTACAGCACTGACCAGGGCGCGCTTTCCACCTCCTACCGCCAACTGCGTCCGGGGGCATTGCACCGCGCCAACGGCGGCTTCCTGATCCTGGAAGCGGAGAAGATGCTGGGCGAGCCCTTCGTCTGGGATGCGCTCAAGCGTGCGTTGCAGTCGCGCAAGCTGAAAATGGAGTCTCCCCTGGGCGAGCTGGGGCGCATCGCCACCGTCACCCTGACGCCGCAGATGATCCCGCTCAACGTCAAGCTGGTGATCATCGGCTCGCGTCAGCTCTACTACGCGCTGCAGGATCACGACTCGGACTTCCAGGAGATGTTCCGCGTACTGGTCGACTTCGACGAAGACATGCCGATGGTTGACGAGAACCTCGAGCAGTTCGCCCAACTGCTGCGCACGCGCACCAATGAAGAGGGCATGGCGCCGCTGACCAGCGATGCCGTGGCGCGCCTGGCGACCTTCAGCGCGCGTCTGGCCGAGAACCAGTCGCGCCTGTCGGCGCGTATCGGCGACCTGTTCCAACTGGTCAGCGAGGCGGACTTCATCCGCCAGTTGGCCAACGACGAGATGACCGATGCCGGACACATCGAGCGCGCGCTCAAGGCCAAGGCGACCCGCACCGGGCGGGTGTCGCAGCGGGTGCTCGATGACATGCTCGCCGGCATCATCCTGATCGACAGCGAGGGGGCGGCCATCGGCAAGTGCAACGGCCTGACGGTGCTGGAAGTCGGCGATTCGGCATTCGGCATGCCTGCGCGGATCTCCGCCACGGTCTACCCGGGCGGCAGCGGCATCGTCGACATCGAGCGTGAGGTCAACCTCGGCCAGCCGATCCACTCCAAAGGCGTGATGATCCTCACCGGTTACCTGGGCAGCCGCTATGCCCAGGAGTTCCCCCTGGCGATCTCGGCGAGCATCGCGCTGGAGCAGTCCTATGGCTACGTGGACGGCGACAGTGCTTCGCTTGGCGAGGCCTGTACGCTGATCTCGGCGTTGTCGCGCACGCCACTCAAGCAGTGCTTCGCCATCACCGGTTCGATCAACCAGTTCGGCGAAGTGCAGGCGGTGGGCGGGGTCAACGAGAAGATCGAAGGCTTTTTCCGCCTGTGCGAAGCGCGTGGCCTGACCGGCGAGCAAGGGGTGATCATCCCGCGCGCCAACGTCGCCACGTTGATGCTCGACGAGCGCGTGCTGCAGGCGGTCGAGGCCGGGCGCTTCCATGTCTATGCGGTGAGCCAGGCCGATGAGGCGCTGAGCCTGCTGGTGGGCGAGGACGCTGGTGCGCCCGACGAGAAGGGCGAGTTCCCCGAAGGCAGCGTCAATGCAAGGGTGGTCGAGCGCCTTCGGGCCATCGCCGAGATGATCAGCGAGGAAGAGATCAAGGACGCCGAAAAGGAACGGCTGGAGGAGATGGTGGCTGAGGCCAAGCCTGCCTGAGTCAATAAACCGGCGCTGGCGGCCAAGTGCTACCGTTCAGCGCCGGTTTTCCAGCAATGCTCACCTGTCATCTATGCTGGAACTTAAGGAGTTGTCAGGGTTCAGGATGGAAACAGCCTGTCGTGCAGGCTGAACAGGGCTTCTCAGAGGGGACGCCGCCATGCGCAACCTCAGCCTCACCCGCCAGTGCCTTGGCCTGGTGACCCGCATCGAGTGCAGCATCCGTCCGCTGGCCGGCGACAACGGCATGTGGACCTTGCTGTTTGCCGCCGGCATGGCCGGTGAGCAGCCTTCGGCGATCAAGGCGCAAGGGCCGTTTCATGGGCCGATGGTGGCCGAATCGGTGATGAACGCCATTGTCGACAGCTTGACCCTGCACGGCTACCAGGTGGCCGAAGATCCGCAAATCTGGTGCCTGCACCTGCAGGCGCAATTGCGGCGGATCAATGGCGAGCGTTGTCGCAACCTTGGGGACTACCAGTTCCGTCCGGACAATTGAAGAGGGCTCTGCGGCAACCCGCCGCAGACTTTTGCTGTCATAGATGGCTGGCTATACTCGCGCACGCTTTTTCAGTCATCTCATGAGCCCCTATCCTCCATGGAACGTATTCTCGAAAACGCGATGTATGCCTCCCGCTGGCTACTCGCTCCGATCTATTTCGGCCTGTCCCTGGGCCTGCTGGCGCTGGCGCTGAAATTCTTTCAGGAAGTGGTCCACGTCCTGCCCAACGTCTTTGCGCTGAGCGAGGCGGACCTGATCCTCGTGATCCTTTCACTGATCGACATGTCGCTGGTCGGCGGCCTGTTGGTGATGGTGATGATCTCCGGCTACGAGAACTTCGTCTCGCAACTGGACATCGACGAGAGCAAGGAGAAGCTCAACTGGCTGGGCAAGATGGATTCTTCTTCGCTGAAGATGAAGGTTGCCGCGTCGATCGTGGCCATTTCCTCGATTCACCTGCTGCGCGTGTTCATGGATGCGCAGAACATCTCCACCGACTACCTGATGTGGTACGTGATCATCCACATGACCTTCGTGGTCTCGGCTTTCTGCATGGGTTATCTGGACAAGCTGACCAAGCATTGAGTCGGTGAAGGCCGTTTCGCGGGTTTACCCGCGAAAGGCACGACGCGGCCCGACCGACGGCCCCTTGCCTAATCCCAGCTTCTGTACAAAAAATGAGCACTCATGCGGGGTTTCCGCAGCGAGGTGCATTCATGAATCTGCATCAGCTCAATTCCGAGGCCAGGGCCGGCCACGTCGATGAACTCAACCTGATCGCCATCGAAGGTGGTGACTACCTGCTCGAGGCCCGGATCAAGGGTCACGCCCATCCTCTCCACGCCCCCCGCGGAGAGCGCTTGAGGGTGCACTCGGTCGAAGATGCACGATTGCTCCTGAAAGCCCTGCCGATGCTGTCGATGAATCTGGTGCACTGGTCGGTGCAGGATGAGATGTGCGGCATGGGCAGCCACCCGGAGGAAGACCTCAAGGTCCCGATGTCCCAGCGTTCGGCCTGGTAGCTGCTTCGCGCAGCCCCAGTGTGCTAGGCTGCTTGCCCTTTTCACCAAGGGCGCGGATGCAGTGCGCCCTTAAGCGGAGCAAGCCAATGTCCGAACTCAACCTGTCCACCGACGAATCCCGCGTCAGCTACGGCATCGGCCGTCAGCTGGGCGGCCAGCTGCGCGACAACCCGCCACCGGGTGTGAGCCTGGAAGCGATCCTGGCCGGCCTGACCGACGCCTTCAACGGTGCCGACAGCCGCGTCAGCGAAGCCGACCTGTCTGCCAGCTTCAAGGTTATCCGCGAAGTGATGCAGGCCGAAGCTGCCGCCAAGGCCGAGGCCGCCGCCGCCGAGGGCAAGGCCTTCCTGGTCGAGAACGCCAAGCGTGATGGCATCACCACCCTGGCCTCGGGCCTGCAGTTCGAAGTGCTGACCGCAGGTAGCGGTGCCAAGCCGAGCCGCGAAGACAACGTGCGTACCCACTACCACGGCACCCTGATCGACGGCACCGTGTTCGACAGCTCCTACGAGCGCGGCCAGCCTGCCGAATTCCCGGTAGGTGGCGTGATCGCTGGCTGGACCGAGGCGCTGCAACTGATGAACGCGGGCAGCAAATGGCGCCTGTACGTGCCGAGCGAGCTGGCCTATGGCGCGCAAGGCGTTGGTAGCATCCCGCCGCACAGCGTGCTGGTGTTCGACGTCGAGCTGCTCGACGTTCTGTAAGACTGCGTCGTCTTCATCGCGGGACCAGCCCGCTCCCACATGTGCCCCGCAGGCTCTAATGCGCAGGTGTACTGGTGGGAGCAACTGTCTTGTTCAAAATCTAAAGGCCAGCC
>NZ_JABWRO010000183.1:0-6697 GCF_014268985.1 Pseudomonas sp. RW10S2
GGAGCGGGCTTGTCCCGCGATTGGGCGGCATGCCGCCCCAACCGCAACAAGAACAATATTGCTGGAGCCGGGCCATGTCCGAACTGCGTCAAGAATGTCTGTGGGAATCGATCACCCGACCGACCGTCGCTTCACAGGCGCTGGCCGGTGAGCACACGGCCGATGTCTGCGTGATCGGCGCAGGAATCACCGGGCTGTCGGCGGCGATCCACCTGCTCGAACAGGGCAAGTCGGTCATCCTGCTGGAGGCCTGGAAGGTTGGACATGGCGGCTCCGGGCGCAATGTCGGGCTGGTCAACGCCGGGACCTGGATCCGTCCCGACGATGTCGAGGCGACCTTGGGGCTGGAGCAAGGCGGGCGCCTGAACAAGGTGCTTGGCGAGGCGCCCGGTGAAGTCTTCGCCATGATCGAACGCCTGGGCATCGACTGCCAGGCCCAGCACAAAGGCAACCTGCATATGGCGCACAACGCCACGGGCCTCGCCGACCTTGAGGCACGCCATGAACAATGGCGTCGCCGGGGTGCCGACGTGGAACTGCTGCGGGGGGCCGAATGCCAGGAATACTGCGGCACCGACAAGATTTCCGCCGCGCTGCTCGACCGCCGCGCCGGCACCATCAACCCCATGGGCTACACCCAAGGCCTGGCCTCGGCGGTGCAGCGTCTGGGTGGCAAGCTGTTCCAGCAATCGGCGGTCGAAGGCCTGACGCGTGATGGCGACGGCTGGCGAGTCGCCACCAACCGTGGCAGCGTGCGCGCCGACAAGGTGGTGATTTCCACGGGCGCCTACACCGAAGGCGACTGGAGCCACCTGCAGAAGCACTTCTTCCGCGGCTACTACTATCAGATCGCCTCCAAGCCGCTGCAGGGTGCGGTGGCCGACAGGATCCTGCCCCATGGCCAGGGCTCGTGGGATACCCGCACCGTGCTCAGCAGTATCCGCCGTGATGATCAGGGTCGCCTGCTGCTCGGCAGCCTGGGCCGGGTCGACAACAAGCCGGCGTGGTTCGTGCGCAGTTGGGCCGATCGCATCCAGAGCCATTACTTCCCTGAGCTGGGCAAGGTCGAGTGGGAAATGCACTGGACCGGCTGCATCGACTTTACCCCCGACCACCTGATGCGTCTGTTCGAACCGGCGTCGGGAGTGGTAGCGGTGACAGGCTACAACGGCCGTGGCAATACCACGGGCACCGTGATTGGCCGGGCTCTTGCGCAGTTTCTGCTCAAGGATGATCCGGACCGCCTGCCGATCCCGTTCTCACCGATGAAGCCGGTGAGTGCGCCTTCGTTGCGCACGGCATTCTACGAGTCGGGCTTCTCGCTGTATCACGCAGGGCAGTGCCTGCGCGTGGTGCTGTGATTGCACTGGCCCCTTCGCGGATAAACCCGCGAAGGGGCCCGCTTATTTGTGCAGCCAACTCAGAAAGCCGCCCTTCTTCACCGCTGCCGGCTTCTGCATCAGCAGCGACTCCCGGCTCAGCAGCCTGAACCGCTGCAGCTTGTTCAACGCCTGCACCACGTCGCCGCGCTCGGCCAGGCAACTGCGCACCTGCTCCTTGTCGATCCGGTACAGCAGGCAGCCAGTCAGGGTGCGGAACTCGGCGAACGAACTGTTCTCGTCCATGATGCCCTCGATCCCCAGCACTTCCCCCGGCCCCATGCGCCCGGCCTCCACGCGCTTGTCGCCATTGCGGATCGAGGCCTGGACCACGCCGCTGCCGATCACCAGCAAGTGATCGGACTGTTGGCCGACATCCAGGATCACCTGGTCGGCCAGATACTCCACCGCCATCATGCGCTGGCTGAGGGCATCGCGTTCCTCGCTGCTCAGCGAACGGAACACCCGCACTTCGTCGAGCAGCTCACGCTGTCGGCTACGTGGGGCGACGGCCAGGTCGAGGTTCCACATCACACCGCTGGCCTCGAGATGGCGGTGGGCGAGGTCGAACAGCAGGTTGCGTACGTCGGTCTTTTGCGCCGCGTCGGCGATGAAACCGCTGGCCTCGTATTCCACCGACTCCAGCGTCGAGGCTTTCACCGACACTTTCGCTGCGGGTGACGGCAGCAGGGCGCTGGTGCCTTGCAGGGCTTTCTCCAGCGCGTCGAACACCCGCTTGGGGCGGATTCTGGCGGGTACCACCACACTGATCGAAACCCCGTGGCGGTCGGCTGGCCGGCTGTGGTTGAGCAGGCGCGCCTTGGCCGCCACCGAGTTGGGAATCACCGCCAGGCTGCCGCTGCCGGTGATCAGCCGCGTGGCGCGCCAGTCGATATCCACCACCTTGCCCTCGGTGCCGTCGATGGAGATCGAGTCGCCGATCTGGTAGGGCCGCGTGGTGTTGAGCACGATGCCGGAGAACACGTCGGCCAGGGTGCTCTGCAGCGCCAGGCCGATGACGATGGCCATCACTCCGGAGGTCGCCAGCAGCCCTTTGACCGGCAGTTGCAGGACATAGGCCGCCGCCGCCACGGCTGCGGCAAGAAAGATCAGCGCGCCCACGACATCCTGCAGCAGGCGCCCGCCGTGACTGCCGCGGGCGATCATCAGCAGGCCGAACACCACCGTCACCGTGCGCGCTCCGAACAGCCACCAGCCGATGGTCAGCACCGTGGCGATCAGGTTGCGCGCGACATCGTCCGCCCATGGCGGCGGTTGCAGCGGGCTCATGCCGGCGGCCAGCAGGACGGCGCTGAAGATCACGAAGATGCCCAGGCGCGTGACGATACGCCAGGCGCGGCGCTCCAGCGGGATCAGTTGCCAGAGCAGCAGGTCGAGGAAGATCAGGCAGGTTCCCAGCAGCAGGGGGTAGGACTGGATGAAGGCCAGCATGGTGGTCTCGGGGCTAGGGGAGGGCTGAGGGGTAGTAAAGAGCAGGTTGGTTGCCCAGGCAATGGGGCATCTGTGGGTGTGGGTTTACCTGTGAAAAGGGCGACATCCGTTTCATCGTTCCAAAAAAAGAACGCTAAGGCCGTTTTTCACTATCTACCGCCAGAAACGCGATGTTTTTAATCTGTGCCCATGCAGTCGAGACAACAACCCAACCCACCCGAAGGAGCACGACCATGAGCCAATTCACCTACAACCGCCTGAACAAAGACGACGCCGCCGTACTGCTGGTGGACCACCAGGCAGGCCTGCTGTCGCTGGTCCGCGACATCGAGCCGGACAAGTTCAAGAACAACGTGCTGGCGCTGGCCGACCTGGCCAAGTTCTTCAACCTGCCGACCATCCTCACCACCAGCTTCGAGCAAGGCCCCAACGGCCCGCTGGTGCCAGAGCTCAAGGCGCTGTTCCCGGACGCGCCCTACATCGCCCGCCCTGGCCAGATCAATGCCTGGGACAACGAGGACTTCGTCAAGGCGGTGAAGGCCACCGGCAAGAAGCAACTGATCATCGCCGGTGTGGTAACTGAAGTGTGTGTGGCCTTCCCGGCGCTGTCGGCCCTGGCCGAGGACTTCGAAGTATTCGTGGTGGCCGATGCCTCCGGCACCTTCAACGAGATGACGCGCGACGCCGCCTGGCGCCGCATGGAAGCTGCCGGTGCACAACTGATGACCTGGTTCGGCGTGGCCTGCGAGCTGCACCGCGACTGGCGCAACGATGTCGAAGGGCTGGCCGCGCTGTGCTCCAACCACATCCCGGACTATCGCAACCTGATCACCAGCTACAACGCCCTCACCGCTGGCAAGTGACCCACCAATGGCCGGTCGGTACGCCTCGTGGCCGACCGGCCAGCCGCGCGATGGAATGTTCCTCGCGCCCCGTACTCAAGATCCAGACCTACCCGACTTTCAGGAGATTCCGACATGAGCACACTAGTTACCCGCGATGGCACCGCGATCTATTACAAGGACTGGGGCAGCGGCAAGCCCGTGCTGTTCAGCCACGGCTGGCCGCTGGACGCCGACATGTGGGATGGCCAGATGGAGTTCCTGGCCAGCCGCGGCTATCGCACCATCGCCTTCGACCGCCGCGGCTTCGGGCGCTCCAGCCAGCCCTGGAACGGTTATGACTACGATACCTTTGCCGATGACATCGCCCAGTTGATCGAGCATCTGGACCTGCGTGACGTCACCCTGGTCGGCTTCTCCATGGGCGGCGGCGATGTCACCCGCTATATCGCCAAGCATGGCAGCGAGCGCGTGGCCAAGCTGGTGCTGCTGGGTGCGGTGACGCCACTGTTCATCAAGACCGCCGACAACCCAGAGGGTGTCGACAAGTCGGTATTCGACGGCATCCGCGATGGCTTGCGCGCCGACCGTGCGCAGTTCATTTCCGACTTCGCCGCGCCGTTCTATGGCATCAACCATGGGCAGAAAGTCTCCCAGGGCGTACAGGCCCAGACCCTGAACATTGCCCTGCTGGCCTCGCTCAAAGGCACCATCGACTGCGTAACGGCGTTCTCCGAAACGGATTTCCGCCCGGATATGGCCAGGATCGATGTGCCGACCCTGGTGATCCACGGCGATGACGACCAGATCGTGCCGTTCGAGACCACCGGCAAGAAAGCCGCCGAGATGATCAAGGGCGCGCAGTTGAAGGTATATCCCGGTGCACCACACGGCTTTGCCGTGACCCATGCGCAGCAACTGAACGACGACTTGCTGGCATTTCTGGCGAAGTGACCGGCTGAGGCCGGGCCTGCGCGACTGCGGCATCGAGGGCGACTGGAGACAGTCGCCCTTTTTGCTGTTTGTGTGGCGGGTTTTGTTTGAGCGACGTTCGTGTCACCCAACTCAGTCGCTATCCGATTCGAACAACCGCTCCAGCTCCACCCTGGCCTCCTTGGCCGTCTGCATCACCTTCGCCCGGTCATCGCGAACCCGCCCCTGTGCCTCCAGCACCTGCTGGTCATGCTCGGTGAAGCGCTGGATGCGGTCTGCCGCCTGGGTCTCGCTCAGGCCGAGGCCGATCAGGGTCAGGCGGGTCATCTCCAGGCTCGAGTAGAAGGTCTCGCGAATCGGCTCGGCGCCGACGTCGAGCAACTTGTGCACGTGCTGGCGGTTACGCGCCCGGGCGATCACTTTCAGGTGCGGGTACTCATGCTTGACCCGCTCGGCGATGCGGATGGTCGCCTCCGGATCGTCGGTGGTGATGACGAAGTACTCGGCCTCGCCGACCTTGGCCGCATGCAGCACCTCGGGGCGCATCGGGTCGCCGTAGAACACCGGGGCCTGTTCGAAGGTGCGGGTCATCTCGATGGCATCGACCGAGGTATCCAGGGCGATGAAGGAGACTTTCTGTGCCCGCAGGATACGCGCCACGATCTGCCCCATGCGGCCCATGCCGATGATCACCACGCGCGGGGCGTCGGTCTGGATCGTGCGGTATTGCTCCGGCACTTCGCGCGCTGGCCCCGGGCGCTTGATCAGGCGCGAGCTGGCCAGCAGCAACATTGGCGTCAGGGCCATCGACAGGGTGATGGTCATCAGCAGCAGGTCGTAGGTGTAGGTGTCGAACAAGCCTTGGTCCTTGCCCAGCTTGAACACCACGAAGGCGAACTCACCTCCCGCCGCCAGCACCAGCCCCAGGCGCAGTGCGCTCAGGTTGTTCAGCCCGCCCACCGCACGCCCGACCAGCATCAGCAGTGGCAGTTTCACCGCTACCAGCAGCAAGGTCAGGCCCAGCAGCAGTGCAGGTGCTTCCAGCAGCAGGCCAAGGTTGGCGCCCATGCCGACGCTGATGAAGAACAGCCCCAGCAGCAGGCCCTTGAACGGTTCGATCTGCGACTCCAACTCGTGCCGGTATTCGGAGTCGGCCAGCAGCAGGCCCGCGAGGAACGCGCCCAGCGCCATGGAAATGCCGGCTTCCTCCATCAGCCAGGCGGTGCCGATCACCACCAGCAGTGCGGTGGCCGTGGACACTTCCGGCAGGCCGGTACGGGCGACGATGCGAAACAGCGGGCGCAGCAGGTAGCGGCCGCCGACGATGACGATGGCGATGCTGCCGAACACCCGCAGGCCATGTTCGATGCTGTCGCCGTGGCTGGTGTCCGGGCCGCTGGCCGCCAGCAGGGGCACCAGCGCGATCAGCGGGATTGCCGCGATGTCCTGGAACAACAGGATGGCAAAGGCCAGGCGCCCGTGGGGGGCGTTCAGTTGCTTGCTTTCGGCCAGGCTCTGCAGGCCCAGCGCCGTGGATGACAGCGCCAGGCCCAGGCCGAGCACCACCGCCGCTGGCAGGGACTGGGCGAACCCGAACAGGGCGATGGCGCCGATGATCGCGCCGGTCAGCACCACTTGTGCCAGGCCCACGCCGAACACCGCCTTGCGCATCAGCCACAGACGTCGTGGGGAAAGTTCGAGGCCGATGATGAACAGCAGCAGGACTACGCCCAGTTCGGAAATGTGCGCCACGCTCTCGGTGTCGCGAATCAGGCCCAACGCTTGTGGACCGATGGCCACGCCAGCCAGCAGGTAGCCGATGACAGCACCCAGTTGCAGGCGCTTGGCCAGAGGCACGGCGACGACGGCGGCAAGCAGGAATATCACTGCGGTCTGCAGGATGCTGCCTTCATGTGGCATGGGTAGAACTCCAGGAGGCTTGGATGAAGCGCTGTGTGAGCAGGCGCCGGGGACGGTAGGCATTTTCGTCTCGGCGGGGGGAGGGGGCAACCGTAGGGGGGGGAAGCAGCGTTCAGGATTTGGAGCCTTTGCAGCCCTCAAGGGCCTCTTCGCGGGCAAGCCCGCTCCTAC
>NZ_JABWRO010000184.1:0-6629 GCF_014268985.1 Pseudomonas sp. RW10S2
GGTCAAGGGCTTGCTTACAGCTCGATGCAGTCGAACCGTACGTCGGTGGCCACGTCTTCGTCGTAGTTGACGTCAGCGCGCTCGAAACCGAACAGGTTGAGGAACTGTTTCTTGTAACCGGCGTAGTCGGTCAGCTCGAACAGGTTTTCGGTGGTGACCTGCGGCCACATGGCCTTGCAGGCGTCCTGCACGTCGTCGCGCAGTTCCCAGTCGTCCAGGCGCAGGCGGGCCTTTTCGTCCACCTCGGCCGGAGCACCGTCGGCGCGGTACATGCGGTCGCGGAACATGCGGTCCAGCTGGTCCTGGGTGCCTTCGTGAACGCCCTTCTCCTGCATGATCTTGAAGACCATCGACAGGTACAGCGGCATCACCGGAATGGCCGAGCTGGCCTGGGTGACAACCGACTTGAGCACGGCAACGTTGGCGCCGCCCTTCACTTCACCGGCCAGCTTCTTGTCCAGGCGCAGGGCGGTTTCGTCCAGGTCCTGCTTGGCCTGGCCCAGGGCGCCGTGCCAGTAGATCGGCCAGGTGATTTCGGTGCCGATGTAGCTGAAGGCCACGGTGCGCGCGCCTTCGGCGAGCACGTCAGCGCCGGCCAGGGCGTCGATCCACAGCTGCCAGTCCTGACCACCCATGACGGTGACGGTGTCGGCGATTTCCTGCTCGGTGGCCGGCTCGATGCTGGCCTCGATGATGGTGTCCTTGTTGGTGTCGATGGCGGTCGACTTGTACGGCTGGCCGATCGGCTTGAGCGCCGAGCGGATCAGCTCGCCGGTCTGCGGCAGCTTGCGCACGGGCGAGGCCAGGGAGTAGATGACCAGGTCGACCTTGCCACCCATCTCGTTCTTGATCAGCTCGATGACCTTGGCACGAGCTTCGTCGGAGAAGGCGTCACCGTTGATCGACTTGCTGTACAGACCCTCGGCCTTGGCGAACTTGTCGAAGGCGGCGGCGTTGTACCAGCCTGCGGTGCCGGCCTTGGTCTCGGTGCCCGGCTTCTCGAAGAACACGCCCAGGGTGTCGGCGTTGAAGCCGAAGGCGGCGGTGATGCGTGCTGCCAGGCCGTAGCCGCTGGAGGCGCCGATCACCAGGACTTTCTTCGGACCATCTTCGCGCACGCCCAGTTTGCGGGTGGCTTCGATCTGGTCACGGACGTTGAGCTCGCAGCCCTTGGGGTGAGTCGTGGTGCAGATGAAACCGCGTACCTTGGGATGAATGATGGCCAATGTCTGTACCTCGTCAGGTTTATGCTGGGGAAGCGCCGCAGGGGCGATTCCGATTGATCAGAGGGTGAGACTACCCCCGCAAGTCATCCGACACATATTACGGGGTCAATGGCCCGAGCAAAACCCGAATCCGAAAGCGACTCGCTCCCTGTAGGAGCGACCTTGTGTCGCGCCCGATCGCGGCACAAGGCCGCTCCTACACAGGGACGGGTGGGGCCAGGGGCTCCAAGGCCGCGCGCAACCACGCCAGGAACTGCCGCGCCAGCGGATCGTCCTGGCTGTCGCGGTGCACCAGGCAACTCCAGGCCGGGCCACGCACCCGCTGCGCCGACAACGCCTGCAAACGCCCGTCGTCCACCAACCGCTGGGCCAGCAACTGGCTGACCAGCGCAATCCCCAGGCCCTCTCCCGCCGCGTCCAGGAGCAGCCCCGGGTCGGAGAAATTCAGCCCCTTGCCCTGCTGCCCCACCGCTTCGCCGCCCTCCAGTTGCCAGTGGCTCCAGTCCATCTCCCGTTCGCCGTGCAAGGTGGTGCGCCCGGTTTCGGGCAAGGCGGGATGGCAGGCGGGGTACAGGCGGTCCTGGTGCAACACGCTGAAACTGCATTCGGCCTGCGGGCCAAGATCATCGCGGATCGCCAGGTCGATGGTCTGGCTGCTCATGTCCGGCACCTCGAAACTGGTGAACAGCCACAGGTCCACCTCCGGGCAGCGCGCATGAAAGTCCGCCAGGCGCGGCAACAACCAGTGCCGGGCAAAGGCCGGGGTGGTGTTGACCACCAGTTGGTTGGGCTTGCGGTACTGGTCCAGCCGACGGATGCCCACCGCCAATTGTTGCAGCATGACCTGCGTAGTGCTGAGCAGGTCATGGCCCGCGTCGGTGAGGCTGACACTGCGCCCGGTCCGGTGGAACAAGGGTTGCTCCAGGTAGCTTTCCAGGCTGCGGATCTGCTGGCTGATCGCCGACTGGGTGAGGTTCAGCGCCTCGGCGGCCTTGTGAAAACTGCCCAGGCGGGCAGCGGCTTCAAAGCCACGCAGGGCATTCAGGGGCGGCCAGTGCTTGAGCATGATTGATAAGCCTTTCTAATCAGAAATACGCTAAATCTATCGTTAGTCCACGCCCATTCATAGCCATATCATGGGCACCAACACCCGCAACGGCGGGCTTCGTTGATAAAAATCACTAATACATTGGAGCTAACCATGGACCTGTCCATCGCCAGCGGCTGGCGCATGCCCGCCGAATGGGCCCGCCACGCCGCCACCTGGATGATCTGGCCGCACAACCAAGCCTTGTGGGAGTCCGGTTGGCGCGTGACCCTGGCCGACGTACAGCGCGACTACGCCCGGGTCGCCAGCGCCATCGCCCGTTTCGAGCCGGTGAAGATGGTCGTCGCGCCGTCCGCCATGGCCAGCGCCCGCGCCCTGTGCGGCGCCGGTATCGAGCTGATCGAACTGGCCGTGGACGACAGTTGGTGCCGCGACAGCGGGCCGACCTTCATCGCTCACCCGCAACACGGCCTGGCCGGCTTGAGCTGGCGCTTCAACGCCTGGGGTGGCAAGTCCGAGCACGGCCTGGACCGCAGCCTCGGTCGGCGCATCCTCGACCACCTGGGCCTGGAAGGCTTCAGCACACCGCTGTGCAACGAAGGCGGCGCCATTCATGTAGACGGCGAAGGCACCCTGATCACCACCGAGTCGGTGCTGCTCAACCCCAACCGCAACCCCGGCCTGAGCAAGGCGGACTTCGAGGAGTGCTTCGCCCGTCTGCTGGGCATCCGCAAGACCATCTGGCTGCCCGGCGATCCGCAGTATGTCACCGGCGACATGACCGATGGCCACGTCGACGGGGTCTGCGCCTTCGCCCGGCCCGGCGTGCTGCTGGTCGATGCCACCCACGAGCAAGGCTCGGTCTACGCCGACGTCGCCCGGGAAAACCGCCGCGCCCTGGAGCTGGCTCGCGACGCCCAGGGCCGGCGCTTCGAGCTGCTCGACCTGTTTGAGGCCAGCGCCGCAGTGGACAAGGACGCCGAAGTGTTCTGCGCCTCCTACACCAACTTCTACCTGGCCAACGGCGCAGTGATCATGCCGGCCTATGGCATCGACGCCGACCAGGCCGCCGCCCGTCAGTTGGCCCTGGCCTTCCCCGACCGCGAGATCGTGCCGGTGCGTATCGACCACATCGCCCACGGCGGCGGCGGCATCCACTGCATCACCCAGCAACAACCGGCCTGGCCTGTGACGGAGGAGCGCCCATGAGCCTGCTGCGCATCGCTACTACACAGATGAGTTGCGACTGGAACCTTGCGGCCAACCTCGACCGCGCCGAGCAACTGGTGCGCCAGGCCGCCGCCCAGGGTGCGCAGGTGGTCCTGTTGCAGGAGCTGTTCGCCACGCCGTATTTCTGCATCGAGCAGTGCCACAGCCACCAGGCGCTGGCCCAGGACTATCACGACAGCCCCCTGCTGCGCCGCTTCGCCGCGCTGGCCAAAGAGCTGGGGGTGGTGCTGCCACTGAGCTGGTACGAGCGCGCCGGCAACGCCTTCTTCAATTCGCTGACCGTGGCCGACGCCGACGGTCGCCTGCTGGGGATCTACCGCAAGACCCACATCCCCAACGCCATCGGCTACCAGGAAAAGGAATACTTCAGCCCCGGCGATACCGGTTTCAAGGTCTGGGACACCGCCTTCGGCCGCCTGGGCATCGGCATCTGCTGGGACCAATGGTTCCCGGAAACCGCGCGCTGCCTGGCGCTGCTCGGCGCCGAGGTGCTGCTGTTCCCGACGGCCATCGGCTCGGAGCCCGGTGCCGCCGAACTGGACTCACGCGACCACTGGCAGATGGCGATGCGTGGCCATGCCGCAGCCAACCTGCTGCCGGTGGTGGCCGCCAACCGCGTCGGCCAGGAAGTGGCGCGCAGCGACGAGCACCTGTCGATGCGTTTCTATGGTTCCTCGTTCATCTGCGACCACAAGGGCGCGATGCTCGCCGAAGCCGATCGCGACAGCAGCGGCGTATGGCTGCACGACCTGGATCTGGCGCGCATGCGTGAAGACCGCCTGAGCTGGGGCGTCTACCGCGACCGCCGTCCCGAGCTGTACGCACCGTTGATGACCCTCGACGGCCGCACCCCACAACCGACGAGGGCCTGAGCCATGCCACGCCGTCCATCACAACTGTTCGCCGCCCTCGCCCTGGCCTGCTGCGCGTCCGTCGCCCAGGCACAGCAGGAAGCCCTGCGCCTGTACAACTGGGCCGACTATTTTGCCGAAGACACCCTCAAGCGCTTCACCGCCGAAACCGGCATCCCGGTGATCTACGACGTCATGGACGGCAGTGAAGTGCTCGAGGCCAAGCTGATGTCCGGGCGCAGCGGCTACGACCTGGTGTTTCCCGGCGACACCGTGGCCGAGCGCCTGATGCGCGCCGGCAGCCTGCAGCCGCTCGACCGCCAGCAACTGACCGCGCTGGACGACATCGACCCAGGCCTGCGCGCCCTGCACGCGCGCTATCCCAAGGCCAGCGAAGCGACAGTGCCCTACACCTGGGGCACCATCGGCCTGACCTTCAATGCCGCCAAGATCCGCGAGCGCATGCCCGACGCACCGCTGGACAGCCTCGACCTGCTGTTCAAACCGGAGCTGGCCGCCAGGTTCGCCGATTGCGGCATCTCGATGATCGACTCGCCCGACGAAGTGCTCGCCGTGGTGCTCCACTATCTGGGGCGTGAACCCCGCAGCGCCAGGCGCGAAGACCTGGCTGCCGCCAGCGAGCTGCTCAAGTCGATCCGACCCTACGTGCGCAAACTGCAGTCGCAGCCGGTGACCGAACTGGTCAACGAGAACACCTGCCTGTCGCTGGGCTACAGCGGCGACGTGATCCAGGCCCAGCGCACTGCCGAGGCCGCAGGCAAGGCCATCGACTTCCAGTACCGCGTGCCGCGCGAAGGCACCACGGTATGGATGGACACCATGGCGATCCCCGCCGATGCACGCCATCCGGAGTACGCCTATCGTTTCATCAACTTCGTGATGCGCCCGGAAAACATGGCCGCGATCAGCAACTTCACCGGCTACCCCACGGCCAGCGCCAAGGCCCGTCCACTGGTGGACGCGCGCATGCGCGACAACCCCGACATCTACCTCGATGCCGCCACCTATGCCCGGCTGATTCCGGGCAAGGATATTCCCCAGGCCGACATGCGTGCGCGCATGCGCGTCTGGACCCGTTTCAAGACTGCCCAGGACTGACCCATGCCAACCCGTCGTACCTTCCTCCAGCACCTGTCGATCGCCGCCGGCCTCGGCGCCGCCGCAAGCATCGGCCTGCCGCTGGGCACCGCCCGCGCCAGCGAGGCGGGCCGCTGGTTCATGCCCGACGAGGGCGAGCCGCAGCGGTGCGCCTACCTCGCCTTCGGCGCCCAGGACGCGATCTGGGAAGACTTCACCGAAGACGTGCAGGCGGCGCTGGGCCGCATCGCCCGCGCCATCGCCAACTACCAGCCAGTGACGGTGTTCTGCCGCGAGGACGAGCGCGACCTGGCCGAGGAACACTGCGCCAGCCACAACACCACGTTCGTGATCACTGAGCTGGACGACATCTGGATGCGCGACATCGGCGCCAACTTCGTGGTCGACGACGATGGCGAGCTGGGCGCGGTGGATTTCAACTTCAACGGCTGGGGCGGCAAGCAACGGCACCGCTTCGACGCGAAGCTGGCCAAGCAGGTGGCCACGCGGGCGAACGCTGCCTACCAGCGCAGCGAACTGGTCGGCGAAGGCGGCGGTATCGAGGTCGATGGCCATGGCACCGGAATCATGACCGAGAGCAGCTGGATCAACGGCAACCGCAACCCCGGCTGGAGCAAGGCCGAAGTCGAGCAGGAGCTCAAGGCGCGCCTGGGCCTGCGCAAGATCATCTGGCTGCCGGGCATCAAGGGCAAGGACATCACTGACGCGCATGTGGACTTCTATGCGCGCTTCGTGCGCCCCGGCGTGGTGCTGGCCAACCTCGACACCGACCCCGATTCCTATGACCACGCAGTGACGCTGCGGCATCTGGAGATACTCAAGCAGGCCACCGATGCCGATGGCCGGGCGTTGCAGGTGCACACCGTGTCGCCGCCGCTGAAACCACGCAAGAGTGCATTCAACAAGGGCAACCCGGATTTCGCGGCGGGGTATATCAATTATTTCGTGATAAACGGTGCGGTCATCGCCCCGCAGTTCGGCGACCGCGAGGCCGATGAAAAGGCCCGGGCGTTGTTGGCCGAGTTGTATCCGGATCGGGACGTGGTGCAGTTGGATATCGATGCCATCGCGGCGGGAGGTGGCGGCATCCATTGTGTGACCAGCCATTGTCCAGCGGTGTGAGTACCGGCCCTATCGCGGGGCAAGCCCGCTCCC
>NZ_JABWRO010000185.1:0-6503 GCF_014268985.1 Pseudomonas sp. RW10S2
GTGTCGGTGTGGGAGTTCTTCTGGCCGCTGCAGACCGGTGCACAACTGATCATGGCGTGCCCAGGTGGCCATCGCGATCCGCAGTACCTGGCTGACGTCATCGCCGAGCGTGGTATCACGACCCTGCACTTCGTGCCGTCCATGCTCGATGTCTTCCTGGCCCACGGCGACCTGCAGGCCGCACGCCTCAAGCGCGTGCTGTGCAGTGGTGAAGCACTGCCCGGCAGCCTGGTACGGCGTTTCAAGGCGCAGTTGCCGAGCGTCGAGTTGCACAACTTGTACGGCCCGACCGAAGCTGCAGTTGACGTCAGTGCCTGGCACTGCGCCGAGCCACTGGAGCAGACCCCAGACAACACCCCGATCGGCAAACCGATCGCCAACACCACGCTTTACGTGCTCGACGCGCAGGGCCAGCCATTGCCGCAGGGCGTTGCCGGTGAGCTGTACATCGGCGGCGTACAGGTCGCCCGCGGCTACCTGAATCGCGAGCAACTGAGCGCCGAGCGCTTCATCGAAGACCCGTTCAGCACCCGCCCCGGCGCACGCCTGTACCGCACCGGAGACCTGGCCCGGCATCTGGCCGACGGCACCCTGGAGTACCTGGGGCGCAACGACGACCAAGTGAAGATCCGCGGCCTGCGCATCGAACTGGGCGAGATCCAGGCCTGCCTGACTCGCATTGCGGGGATCAAGGAGGCGGTGGTGCTGGCCGTGGATCAGCGCCTGGTCGCTTATTACACCGGCGCCATGCAGCCCGTCGAGGGCCTGCGCCAGCAGCTGTCGGCGCAACTGCCGGAATTCATGGTCCCGACGCTGTTCATGCACCTGGACGCCTTGCCACTGAGCCCCAACGGCAAGCTTGACCGCAAGGCGCTGCCGGCCGCCACCGTGGCCGAGGCGCGTCCCTATGAGGCCCCCCAAGGCGACACCGAGCAGTTGCTGGCTGCGCTCTGGTGCGAGCTGCTGGGTGTGGAGCGGGTAGGGCGGCACGACAACTTCTTCGAACTGGGTGGCCACTCGCTGCTGGCGGTGACCCTGACCGCCCGCCTGCGCCAGGAGGGTCTGGAGGCCGATGTGCGCGCGCTGTTCGAACAACCGACCTTGGCAGGCTATGCCGCCATCACAGACAGAATGGAGATCGTCCTGTGAGCATCAACGACCTACTGGCGACATTGTCAGCCAACGATATCCAGCTGGCGCTCAAGGATGGCCAGCTGGTGGTCCAGGGCAACCGCCAGGCGCTGACCGATGCGAGCCTGGTGGCGCGCCTGCGCGAGCACAAGCCGGCGCTGATCGCACTGCTCGAGCGCGGTGAGTACGTGGCCAGGGCCGGCAATGCCGGCGCCCCGGACAACGCCATCCCGGCCGACTGCACACGGATCACCCCGGCGCTGCTCAACCTGGTCGAGCTCGACCAGGGCGCCATCGATGCGCTCGCCGCGCAGATTCCCGGCGGCCACGCCAATGTGCAGGACATCTACCCGCTGGCGCCCTTGCAGCAGGGCATTCTCTATCATCACGCCAGCGCAGAGGGCAGCGACCCCTACGTGATGCAGTCGCAATTCGCCTTTGCCAGCCAGGCGCACCTGCAGGCGTTCGTCCAAGCGCTGCAGGCGGTGATCGACCGCCACGATATCCTGCGCACTTCGGTGCATTGGCAGGGACTGGAGGCGCCGGTCCAGGTGGTCTGGCGCAAGGCCCGGCTGCAGGTGTGCCGCGGCAGGCCACTGGACGAGCGTATCGATCTCGACCAGGCACCGCTGATCCGCCTGCATTGCGCGCCTGCGGCCAGCGACGGTCGCGTGCAAGCCACGCTGCAGTTCCACCATATCGCCATGGACCACAGCGCCCTCGAGGTGGTGCGTAACGAAATGCAGGCCGTGTTGCGCGGTGACGGCCACCTGTTGGGCGCGGCAGTACCTTTTCGCAATTACGTCGGCCAGGCCTTGCTGGGCGTCAGCCAGGCACAGCACGAGGCGTTTTTCCGCGAGCAACTGGGCGATATCGTCGAGCCGACGCTGGCCTACGGCCTGCAGGACGTGCAGGGGGACGGTAGTGCACCGCACGAAGAGAGCCTGACGCTGGCGCCGGCCCTGTGCGATGGCCTGCGCAGCCAGGCGCGGGCGCTGGGCGTGAGCCTGGCGAGCCTGTTCCACCTGGCCTGGGCACGGGTTCTTGGAGGGCTGACCGGGCGTGAGCAGGTGGTGTTCGGCACCGTTTTGATGGGCCGCCTGATGGGTGCGGAGGCCAACGACCGTGCACTTGGGATTTTCATCAATACCTTGCCGCTGCGGGTGGATCTGGCCGATCTGGACCTGGTCACGGCGATCAAGGCCACTCACCAGCGCCTGACCACGCTGATGCGTCACGAGCACGCCCCGCTGGCCTTGGCCCAGCGTTGCAGCGGTGTGGCCGCGCCCACGCCACTGTTCAACGCCTTGCTCAACTATCGGCACAGTGCGCCGGTTGCCGATGGCCAGGCCCGCGCGGCGTGGGATGGCATCGAAGTACTGGCAAGCGAAGAGCGCACCAACTATCCGCTGACCTTGAGTGTCGACGACCTGGGCGACGCTCTGCGCCTGACCTTGCTGGCGACTGCCGAAGTGCCGAAGCAGCGGGTCTGCGCCTATCTTGAGAAAACCCTCGAAAGCCTGGTAAAGGCCCTGGCGCAAACGCCAGCGCTGGGTGTCGATCGGCTCGACATGCTGCCTGCCGCCGAGCGCGAGCGAGTGCTCGAGACCTTCAACGACCGCCCAGGTGACACCGAAACCATGCTCACGGTGCACCAGCGTATCCAGCTCCAGGCCCGCGCGCAGCCCGAAGCCGTGGCCGCCACCTGCGCAGGCAGCGCGCTGAGCTACGGTGAGCTGGAGCAACGTGCCAACGCCCTGGCCCAGCGCCTGGTCATGCTCGGCGTGCAGCCTGAAGACCGCGTGGCGATTCTGGCCCGTCGTGGTCTGGACACCTTGATCGGCCTGGTGGCCATCCTCAAGGCCGGCGCGGGTTACGTGCCGATCGATCCGGCGCATCCCGATGAACGCATCGCCTACCTGCTCGATGACAGTGCCCCGGCCGCGCTGCTCACTCAGCACGACCTGCGCGCACGTCTTGGCGAGTGTTCGGTGCCGGTGATCGAGCTCGACCGGGCAGACTGGCCGTCGAGCGAGCACGCCCCGCAGGTCGATGGCCTGGCTGTCGGCAACCTGGCCTACGTGATCTACACCTCCGGCTCCACCGGCCTGCCCAAGGGCGTGATGGTCGAACACCGCACCCTCAACAACCTGATCGACTGGCATTGCCGCGCCTTCGACCTGTGCCAGGGGCGCCACACCTCGAGCCTCGCCGGATTCGGCTTCGATGCCATGGCCTGGGAAGTCTGGCCGGCCATGTGCGCCGGGGCTACCCTGCATATCGCGCCGCCCAGCGAACAGGGCGAGGATATCGACGCCTTGCTCGCCTGGTGGCGCGGCTGCCCGCTGGATGTCAGTTTCCTGCCGACACCCGTGGCCGAATATGCCTTTAGCCACCAGATCGATCACCCGACCTTGCGCACCCTGCTGATCGGCGGTGACCGCCTGCGGCAATTCACCCGTCACCCCGGTTTTGCCGTGATCAACAACTACGGCCCCACCGAAACCACGGTGGTCGCAAGCTCCGGGGCGATGACCCCTGGCGGTGTGCTGCATATTGGCGCGCCGGTCGACAACGCCCGGCTCTACGTGCTCGATGCGCACCGCCAGCCCGTGGCACAGGGCGTAGCCGGCGAGCTGTACATTGGCGGTGCCGGGCTTGCCCGTGGCTACCTGAACCGTGCACAGATGACTGCCGAGCGTTTCCTCGACGATCCGTTCAGCGCGCAACCGGGCGCGCGCATGTACCGAACGGGTGACCTGGTGCGCTGGCTGGATGACGGCACCCTCGACTATCTCGGGCGCAACGACGACCAGGTGAAGATCCGTGGCGTGCGCATCGAGCTGGGCGAGATCGAAAGCCGCCTGGCAGCGCTGCCAGGCATCAACGAAGCCGTGGTACTGGCCCGCGAGGACCAGCCGGGGCAGGCGCGCCTGGTGGCCTACTTCACCGGCCAGGACAGCGTCGAGGTGGCCGCGGCTGCGCAACTGCGTGCACAGCTGCAGGCGCACTTGCCCGATTACATGGTGCCGGTCGCCTTCGTGCGGCTCGAGTCGCTGCCGCTGACGGCCAACGGCAAGCTTGATCGCCGCGCGCTGCCGGCCCCCACCCGCGCCGACCTGTTCGAGCGTCGCTTCGAGGCGCCCCAGGGCGAGCTGGAGCAGACCCTGGCGCAGATCTGGCAAGGGTTGCTGCAGGTCGAGCGGGTCGGTCGACAGGATCACTTCTTCGAGTCGGGCGGTCACTCGCTGCTGGCCATGCGCCTGGTCGCGCAGGTTCGTCAGCGACTCGGCGTGGAGCTCACGCTGGGGACACTGTTCGCCCAGGCCGAGCTGGCGGCGATGGCCGAGGTGGTGGCGGCGGCTGCGCGCAGCGAGCTGCCGCCGGTGCTGGCAGTGGCACGCGATCAGCCGCTGCCGTTGTCGTTCGCCCAGCAGCGTCTGTGGTTCCTGGCACAGATGAACGGTGCCAGCCAGGCCTACAACATTCCCCTGGCGCTGGAGCTGCGCGGCGAACTGGACGCCGACGCCTTGGCGCAGGCCCTGGTGGCACTGGTCGAGCGTCACGAGGCGCTGCGCAGCGAGTTCTTCGAGGTCGATGGCGAGCCGCAGGTGCGGTTGTCGGCGCAGCGCTTGGTATTGCTGCGCGAGCAGCTGGGCAGAGCCGATGAGCCGCGCCTGGACGAGGTGATCCGCGCAGAAGCTGCGCGGCCGTTCGCGCTGGGCGAGGCATTGCCGTTGCGGGCTCGCCTGCTGCAGGTCGCGCCACAGCACCATGTGCTGCTGCTGACGCTGCACCATATCGTCGCCGATGGCTGGTCGATGGGCGTGCTGACCCGTGAGCTGAGCGCGCTGTACCAGGCCTTGCGCGAGGGCCGCGAGGCGCTCCTTGCGCCGTTGCCGATCCAGTATGGCGATTACGCGGTGTGGCAGCGCCGTTGGCTGCAGGGCGAGGCACTGCAGCGCCAGGGCGAGTTCTGGCGCAACAACCTGGCCGGTGCGCCAGCGCTGCTGAGCCTGCCGACCGACCGGCCGCGTCCAGTGCGCCAGGATTACACGGGTGACAGCGTGCGTATCCGCCTGGACGCGCGCCTCGCAGACGATCTCAAGACCCTGTGCAAGCGTCACCAGGTCACGCCGTTCATGCTGTTCATGGGCGCCTGGTCGGTGCTGCTGGCACGTTTGTCGGGGCAGGACGAGGTGGTGATCGGTACGCCGGTGGCCGGGCGTCGACAGGCAGAGGTCGAAGGGCTGATCGGATTGTTCGTCAACTCCCTGGCCATCCGCCTGGACCTGGCGGACGCGCCGGATGTCGGCACCTTGCTGGCGCGGGTCAAGACCCAGGTACTGGCCGCGCAGGAGCATCAGGACCTGCCGTTCGAGCAGGTGGTGGACCTGATCAGGCCAGCGCGCAGCCTGGCCCACACGCCGCTGTACCAGGTGTCGCTGGAGTGGGAGGGCGGCCATGATTTCGCCACTGGGCTGGACGGCCTGAGCCTGCGCAACCTCGGCCAAGGGCAGGGCTTTGCCAAGTTCGACCTGAGCCTGAGCCTGGGCGAGACCGCAGAAGGCTTTGGCGGCGCGCTGAACTATGCCACCGCCTTGTTCGAGCGGGCCACGGTGGAGCGCTACTGCGGGTATCTGGAGCAACTGCTGTGGGCCATGGCCGGCAGCGACGGTGCAGTGCTGGCAAGCATTGCCCTGCCGGATGCGCTGGAGCGTCGCCGACTGTTGGTCGACTACAACGACACTGCCGTGGACTATGACCTGGAGCAGACCGTTCACGGGATGATCGAGGCTCAGGTTGAACGCACGCCCGAGCGCATCGCCCTGCGTGCCGAAACCGGGGAGTTGACTTACCGCGCACTGAACGCGGAGGCCAACCGCCTGGCCCATCACCTGATTGCACTCGGGGTGAAGCCGGATGATCGCGTGGCGATCTGCGTCGAGCGCGGTCTGTCGATGGTCATTGGCTTGTTGGCGATCCTCAAGGCGGGCGGTGCCTATGTGCCGGTCGATCCGGATTATCCGGCCGACCGCATCCGCCATATGCTCACCGACAGCGCGCCGGTGGCGGTGCTGGGGCATGCGGCTACCCGTGGGGTGCTGGCAGCGTTCGAGGTGCCGCAGGTCGATCTGGACCTGCCCGTGTGGCATGCGCTTTCCAGCGACAACCCAGAGGTTGTGGGCCTCACCCCACAACACCTGGCCTACGTGATCTATACCTCAGGCTCCACCGGCCTGCCCAAGGGCGTGATGAACGAGCACGCCGGGGTGGTCAATCGCCTGCTCTGGACCCAGGACGCCTACGGCCTGGGCGCTGACGACGTGGTGCTGCAGAAAACCCCGTTCAGCTTCGACGTGTCGGTGTGG
>NZ_JABWRO010000186.1:0-6260 GCF_014268985.1 Pseudomonas sp. RW10S2
CCACACCCCCAACACACGCCCGCCGCTGGCGGTATTTTTTTGCCTGGAGAAAACCCATGACCCAATCCCTGCCCCGGGGCGTGCGCAACCGCAATCCCGGCAACATCGACTTCAGTCCCGCAAACAACTGGGTGGGCCAGATCGGGAAAGAGCCAGGAGGCCGGTTCTGCATCTTCGACACCCCGGAGAACGGCATCCGCGCCCTGGGCAAGCTGCTGCAGACCTACTACAACAAGCACGGCCTGCGCACTGTGACGGCGATCATCAAGCGCTGGGCGCCAGAGGTGGAGAACGACACCAGCGCCTATGTCCGCGCCGTTGCCCAGCGCTGTGGACTGAGTCCGAGCGAGCCGATCAAGAACATCAAGGACGAGAAGATCCTGGGCGGCCTGGTGCACGCGATCATCAAGCACGAGAACGCGAACTACGAGTACCCGCCTGCGATCTTCGCAGAGGGCGTGCGCAGGGCGCTGACATGAACGCCTGGGGAGTGCGCGTGATCGCGCTGCTGGCCGTTGTCGGCTCGTACTGGCTTGTGTACGAGCATGGGCGATCTGTAGAGCGCGCCGAGGCTGCAGCACTATCTGCGCGGCGAGACAGCGGCGATCGCCTGGCCGAGGTGCTCGGTGAGCGCGGTGCTCGAGCAGAAGAACAACGACGCGCTGCGGCGCAGGAGCAGGCGAGGGCCGATGCACATGAACAGAGAACGATTGCTGATGCTGGCGCTTCTGGCGCCGATGCTGCTGGTCAGCGGCTGCGCGACGACAGCGCCAATTTCGCCGCCACCGTCAGTTGTCCCGGCACGGATACCGCCGCTATCGCCAGAGGCAAGGCAGCCACCCGCGCCGCAATGGTGCTCTCCGACTTGCTCGCACGGGCTGATGATCGAGCGGGAGAACTGGCGGAAGCTTATGACAAAGCCCGAATAGCCGGCCTGGCCTGTGAAGCGTCCTATAATGGCCTGACAAAGCCATCGGGGTAGGTCAGTGAAGCGAACGCTTGAAGGAATGGTCGCTGCAGGTGAAGAGTTGCTTCGCCAGGCGCTCGACGCCAATCGACGCCTACAGCAGGCCGTGGCTGATGTTGAGCCCCCCGAGGATGTCGAGCGGCACCGAGTATTGGCCGATCGGCTTTACCGCCAGGTGACCGAGCATCAGCTCATCGCTACCGGCAAGGCACCTCATATCATCCACTGATCGCCAGGGAGGCGAGCATGAAGGACAAGCGCGAAGTCGTGATGCCAGACCATCAGGTCTACAAGGATGTTGAGGAGGCTATGAGGCGCCATCTTGAGGCGCAGGAGGCCGGTCTGCCTGCGGAGGAAGTGGAGCGCTTGCGGCTGATTTTGGAATCACAGATCAAGGCGGCTCATCAGTACCATTCAGATGCCATGGGGCGAGCGCCGCTGAACCGTCACTGATCTGGACTGATCAGCTCAGGCCCCTGATTCCGCACATTCCCTACGGCTGTCCTGACCTTGTACCACTCGAATGCCTCGGCTGACTCCCCCAGGTTCAGCACCATCTGTTCGGCGTGCTCGCTGGGCATCCCGGCTGCAATCCACTCTCGAGCCAGTTCCGGCTCAAACACAACTGGCCGGCGGTCGTGCACGTCAACAAGCCCGCCCTTGGCGTCTGCTGTGATGATGACGAAGCCGTCGTGTTCACTGCCGGTGAATTGACCGATGCTCGCGCATAGCGCTGGCTGGCCGTCCCGCCGACGGATGTAGTAAGGCTGTTTCTTCGGCCCGCCCTCATCAACCCACTCGTACCAGCCGTCGATGGGTGTGATTGCACGGTGCGGCCAGATAGCCCGGAAGAACGGGCCGTGAGCGACCTTCTCGACGCGGGCATTGATCGGCGCAGCGCGATCTGCAGCCCAGTGTGGCCGCCACCCCCACCTCACTAGGTCCGCCCGCGGGCCTCCATCATCAAAGCGCAGCACAGCAACGGGCGTAGTAGGCGCAACGTTGTACCGCTGCAGCGCCTGGTCACCGACGTTGTTCCTCCAGACATCCGGCATGCTGAGTACTTCAACGAAGTCGTGAATGCCTCTGTACTGGGTCAGCCGTCCACACATTTCCCGTCCCTCCTGCTCGAGCACAAAGCATAGCCCGCCGGGCGGTACTGGCGCGGGGTGCGCGTGCAATGCTCAAATACTGTATCGATATACAGTGTTGGTGCCGCATGTACTTCCTCCTTGTTCGCCGCCGAGTGCGCGGCGTTGCGATCCCCAATGGGCAGCTCACGAAGATCCAGCCGATTCGCGCTGACGTTCACATCGAGTACGGACACAGTACCGTGCTCGGTCGGCAGTGCCTGGGCGCCAGGGTGTTCAACCCAACCCCAGGGCCCGACGTTATCCCGCGGCTACACGACGCGCGCGTTACGGGAATGGCCACGCTCGGCATCAACATCACTGGCGTGGAGGAGGTTGACGGAGTGCTCTATGCGCAATCGTGGTGGTGTCGTGCGCAGTAGCGCGGCGGCCATCCCGCAGCCCTGGATGGACGAGCTCAACGACCAGGTGGCGATGATCACCGATCCAGACGGGCGCTCTGCAGTGATGGCGGAAATGGCCGTTTCCGCTCACCGCAGGCAGGACGTTGATGCTGGGGCGCTGGCCGAGATGCTGGAGCTCGCCGAGGCGGCCAGGCTATGGGCTCATGCTGAGCGTGAAGCGGAGTGAGAGTGACGCCAGCCAGGACGGCTGACGGTGTGGCAGAACGCCAAAGAAAGGGTGTAAATCGGTTCCAAAACTAAAACGGCGACCCTTGTAGAATGCGGCTTGCAGGCCGTTAAGATCACTTTAGTTTTGGAACTGATATTGCCTTGCAGGCATCGCAGGGCGGGGATTCTTGGATCGGTTTGCAAATCCGTCTACGCCGGTTCGATTCCGACCTCGGCCTCCACCATTCGAAAGCCCCGCAGATTAACGTCTGCGGGGTTTTTCTTTGGGCGCAGAAAATCCGGATCGTTTCCGCATATTTAGCCGTCGTTTCCGCATCACCCCTCTACTTGGTCGGGCTGACCACCTCGAGACGTTGAAGTTGTCGGTCGATGCATCATCGCGGCCAACATCGCCCAGAACGGCGGTGACATGGTCAAGGACTCGGGCGCCTCGATCAGCGCCAACGCCTTCCAGGATGCTGCATTCACCGCCGGCGATGCCGCCGATATGTTCGCCGCTATCGGTGTGCACTCGGTCGTCATGAACCAGATGGTCAAGCAGGACATGATCGAATACCTGCGCGACTCGCAGGGCAAGATCATCCTGGCTACCTACCTGGGTAAGCCGGTCTTCATGGACGACGCCCTGACCTATGCGCCGGGCCAGTACCTATCGCTGTTCTTTGGTCAGGGTGCGTTCGGCTACGGCGAAGGCGATCCGACCAAGCCGGTCGAACTGGAGCGCAAGCCTGGTGGCGGCAACGGCGGCGGCGCCGAGGTGCTGTGGGAGCGCAAGACCTTCATCCTGCAGCCGGCCGGCTTCAGCTGGCAGGGCAGCGAGAACCGCAACCTCAGCCCGACCGCCGTCCAGTACGCCGCAGCAGCGAACTGGAAGCGCGTCTTCGACCGCAAGCAGGTTCCATTCGCCGCGGTCATCAGTGGCACCGCCACCCCTTGACCCCATGATGCGGGGCGCCGGAATGGCGCCCTGAGCAGGAGATCAGCATGAAAGTCATCTACACCAACACCCCGGGCAGCGAGCGCGGCACCTGCTATCGCCGCCTGGACCAGTTCTTCGGCGTGATCGACGGCGCTACCTCGGTGGCCGTGCAGGGCGATGCCCCTCACATCACTGAGGCCTACCAGCGCCAAGGCATCAGCGTCAGCGAGATCGAGGAAGGCCTGCGCCTGGACGGACCGACCATCGCTCAGTGGCTTGAGCAGGGCTATAAGGCTTCGGCCTACCCGCCGAACGGCTATGCCCCGGTCAGCAGCCAGGCTGAGATCGACAAAGCGATCGAGGGCGAGGACGGCGGCGACGACGAGACCGACCCACGCAAGATGAAGGTCCCGCAGTTGAAGGGCTGGCTGAACGTGTCTGAAGATCCTGCCCAAGCCACCTGGACAGTCCAATTGAGGAAGTAACCATGCCACGCGGCTCACACATGGCCCAGCGTTACGGCGGGAAACAGGGTGGATTCTCCGAGGCTATCCGGGCATTCGCCGAGCAGGCTGAGCAAGCGCTTGACGCTACCTTCCGCGAGGTCGTGATCGAGATCGGCAGCAGCGTCATCCGCATGTCGCCCGTGGGAAATCCGGAAATTTGGGCGGCCAACGTCGCTCACCGCACCAAGGCCAACAGAGCCGCCGATGACTACGACTTCAAGGTCACGGTCCGCAACACCCTGATTAACCTGAATCAGGACAACTTCACCAAGGCTGGCAAGCTGCGCAAGGGCGTCAAGTATGCCAAGCCCCTGACAAAGACCGAGCGCGAGCAGAATTTCGCCACCAATGGCCTTGTGGCGGGTCAGGGTTACGTCGGTGGCCGCTTCCGGGGCAACTGGCAGTTCTCCATCGATTCACCAGCTACCGAAGAGCTCGACCGCATTGATCCATCTGGCAGCCAGGCGATTGTTGACCTGATTGCCCAGGTGCAGGCGCTAACCATCGGGCAAACTGCCTTCATCGTGAACAACTTGCCCTATGCCGTTCCTTTGGAATATGGCCACTCAACTCAGGCACCGAATGGCATGGTCCGGGTGACCCTGGCCAAATTCCAAGCGATCGTCGATCAAGCCATCAGGAACAACCAGGTATGAGCCAGGCACTCGCCCGACAGGTCATCGAGATCAAGCTGATGGCCTGGGCCACGGCGCGCCCGATCCGGGTCGCGAACTTCGAGCAAGGATTCGAGGCCGGGGCTGACGAAACGTATCTGCAGGCGTTCCAATTGCCGGCGGGAACCACGTGCCGCTACTTGGGCGGCAATGCCTACGAGTACTCTGGCGTTTACCAAGTGAGCATCGTCTGCCCGGCTGGCCAGCCACTGGCTACCGCCGAGAGCCTGGTCGATGAGCTTTCGAGCCTCTTCCGCGTGGACTCGGAGCTCAGCCGCAACGGCTTCGAGGGCCTGGTCACCGAACCGGTTGGCCAGGGCCCAGCCATCACCGAGTCGGCGACCTACACGGTCCCGGCCAGCTTCACCTACCGCGGCGTAGCTGACTCATAAGTTCTCTCCCGCGCAAGGGAGTAGCAAGGAGCCAAGCGATTTCCGGGATTTTGGGTCTCAAGCTCGCCTGCAAAGGCGCGCCTTAGTAGCACGTTAAGTGTTTTCTATTTCTGGTATCTAAGGCAACATGCCGCTGAGCTCGGCACCGTACCATAAGGCCGTCTCTTTAAAACTAAATACACTGGGTCGGACCAGTTAAGCTAATAAGGACCTTTAGATGTTGGTAAGGATGTTTTTGCTCTTGAATTTTATGGTGCTTGGTGCTTGCGCGAGCAATTTAAATTTAATTCAGCGTGCGGACGAAACTAAGCCTCTCGATCCTAATAAGGCTGTAATTGTCGGCTTTGTTTCCGAAGCTTTCCTCACGCAGCCCCATGGGCTTAAAGTTATGCTGAAATATCAAGACCCCAATAAAGATGCGGTGGATACCCGTATATCTCTTGATACGCTAGGGCGGAAAAATGAAGTCACTGGCGACGACATACTAAAGAGTAATGTGCTGGGAAATAGCTTTGTATACGAAGTGCCTGCAGGCACATATGAGTTGACGCACTGGTACTACACCTATTATGACGGTCTGAGTGTGAAGCAAAACAAGAAACTTGAGTTCACCGTAAAGCCTGGTGAGGTAGCATATATTGGCAGTTTTCACGCTAACTCGCTATTTATGTGTCTCTACGGAAAAGATGATTACTCAAACGCGATTGCGGTTGTTAAGAAAGCGCACCCGTTCTTGGCGAATGCGGTCATTTCCAATCGCTCACAAACAATGACATTCCCAGGCTGGCCTAATGTAAACGCTGAGGACGTCCTGCAAAAAGGATTGTGCAACATCCAGTAGCCCAATGCCTTCCGGGGTGATACCACTGCAAGACCCTATTTATCCATCAAGCCCGCCGCGTGCGGGCTTTTTCGTTTCTACCCAAGAGGAAAATACCATGGCCGCACGCTTCAGGACGTATACACATAGACCCCATTCTATAAGTTATAGAATGGGGTCTATGTGTATGTGATTAGCAACCCAGAACCGCGCTGGGCTTTTTGCATCTGTGTAGTGGTCTACTAACCCCGGACACCCA
>NZ_JABWRO010000187.1:0-6087 GCF_014268985.1 Pseudomonas sp. RW10S2
CGCCCCCGCCGCCATACCTGTACCGCTGCGACTAAAAAATGGTGTCGCGCTAAGAATGACGCCAAAACGTGTTCGATCATGCGAGAACTCTGCCGCCCGCAACACGAAGTCCAAACCCTCACCCCGTGGTTGCGCAGGAACGCCTGCAGTCCTAGTCCGGCGTCGCGCTTCGGTTCCCGCCTGCCCCTTGAAGCTCCAAGGCGGATTGCCTACGATCAGATCGAACTGCTTTAGGCCAGAGGGCGTCGTCAATGCGGCCTTGCCATCTGCAAGATGCTCGACGCTCCGAGCATCGCCAATGAGCAATGTTTTACCGATCAACGGCCGAAACTTCAGTGACTGCGGCGGCTGTGGATCTGGGTCCAGTTCAAGCGCAGCCAAGTAAAGGCTGAATGCGGCTACGCGAACGGCAGCTTCGCTGATATCCACCCCATAGACTTGCCCATACAGGGTTGAGCGGATTACGTCCCGCGTAGGCGGTTGTCCCTGAGTACGCAGATAGACCAGACGCCGCAACGCCTCAACCAGAAAAACACCGGAGCCGCAAGTCAAATCGAGGACGGACTCCTGACCCGACAGTCCATCCATCACCTCGTCTAGAACCAAAGAAACAACGGATAACCGTGTGTAGTGAACACCGTTCCGTAATGCCTCGGTGCGTTGTCCTACGGCATTTGGCTCGGCATGTGCGAACTGCTCATAGATTGAGCTAATCAGCTCAACAGGAATTACGTCGAACTGATAGGGAAAGAAACTGAGTTGGCCGCTCTGAGGATCAACCGCTTCTAGAAACTCAGCGACGCGTTTCAAATGATGAGTGGCCGGTGTGGTCTTCACCGACGAAGGAGGGAACATGTCGCCGTTGAAGGTCTTGGCTAACCACGCAAACAGCAGCGCGGTCGCGGGCCTATCCCGAAGGATCGCCGGCAGGGCCGTATACCCACACACCTTTTTTAGTCGTCCCGTGCTGACAATTTCTCGATCGATCAGGTACTGGGTAAAGATCACCCTTCCGATCAGAGCCTGAGCTGCACTGCGTGCCAGATTGCCACCGACAAGATCGCTCTCGAGAAAAGCAAGGTCGCCTAGGAGCTTCTGATCCACACTCGTCTTACGATCGACAGCTGGGACTTGGGTCCAGAATTGACCCGTCTCGATCGCCAATCGGCCAGCCAGATCGTCCAACTGTTGAAGCGAGTTCTCGATGTTTTCGAAGCGACCAATCAAATGCTTTTGCGCATCGCCATCCTTCACAGGCGTACCGAAACCGTTGTATAGGTCAATGCGTTGCGGAGAAATGACCCACAGCAGCGGCGCAAATCCTTCGTTCCATACCTCTCGTCGCCACTGGCTGACTAGATCTTCCGAAGGCTCGCTCTGTTCGAATTTGAAGTACACAGTCAACGATGACGCGCTACGCCACAGCGCGTCCGGCGCAAACGCACGACCGCGTCGTGCAGATTGCGCATCGGCCCCTAATCGGAGTCCCGCTGCGGGCTCGCCGTCCGGCAGGAAGCCGGTCGCAGCCAAGACTTCCTCTAGAGTCGAACTGGTCACGCCCTGCTCCGGACGGCTTCAGGCGGAAATGGCAATGCCGCTTGGCTGGAAGCCGGCATGACAGGCAACATATGCTGCTGAAGCCGTGCGATCAACGGGTTGAGAGGAATAGCAAGCGTCGGGTTGACAGGAGCAGCCCCAACACCCCAGGCGCTCGATTCGTGCAGACTCGCCGACGTTGGAGTCACCAAGGCGACACTGCCTTCCAGCATTGGCGCGCTGGCGTCCGCCAGCAGCCTGAACAGCGCGTCGACGCCAGCGCTGACGGTGCCGATATGCACACCCAGCGAAGCTACCAGTTCATTGGTGATTGCCAAGCCCAATAGATCGGCGAAGCTGAAACGCGCCGCCTTTCCGGTCTTGGAAGCTAGGTACGGGATGTTCTTTCGCCAATGCCGCACCGTCTCCACCGATACGCCCGTGAGGGTGCGCATCTGATCCTGAGTGTAGTGAATGGCAGTGACTGTAGGCATTCTTGTTGTCGGCAACTAGAAAACCTGTGCATTCTCTCATGTAGCGTCGTTCTTCGCAACGAGAACAAGGGCAGGACGGCAGGGCAGCACACCGAAGCAAGGTCCTGAACAGGCATCTCGGAGCGGCAAGGTGGCGAGCCGTTGGAAAGCATGCGACATGGACGCTTGGCTCGACGGTATTGCGTCCTCCGGCCACGAATGCATGGCCGGTCGCGCTCTCGTGCTGCGCATCCAGCCGCCAATGGCGTCTAGCCCCTCCGGCTTCCATCGCTGACGCCTTCGGCCCCACGGGCCTGCGCGCCAAGCTTGCCTCCAGGGGATCGGCAGTCAGCCCATCCCCGCCGCGCATGCTTGGCGCCCCTCGAATGCAGCCGAACAGGTTGTACCTGATCGGCCAAACAGCCACACAGCCAGGCGTGCCCTTGGCACGCAGGGGCGCTCGCCGCGCGGCGTTGGGTTCAGCGCATCCCCTGGCCCATTGGCCGCTGTTCCTCTTTCCCCAAGTTCATCGCTTTTTCCCGCGACCGTAGCCCGCGGTGCCTGGCCGTCAAGGCGCGCAGGGCCGAGTCCTCGCTGCGCTGCGGGCCGCACCAACCCTGCGCTTCTTCCTTGACGGCCAGTCCCTCGCTGGCCCGGTTTTTCGCGGGCGATGAACTCAGGAAAGACGGCGGCAAACAGGGACCGGCCCAGGTCTCTGCGCCGAACCAACCGAAGCCACAACGGGCTCCGAATCTTGGAATCCGGTCAGCTTTGAAACCACAGCAGTAACTCTTGGAGAAAGACCATGCAACTCGCATCCCGTTTCGCTTCCCATTCCCCGACGCTGCGCAGCGATTCCCCGCTGTCCGACGACCAAATCCGCCGCGTGGCCCCGTCCATCTTCGCGGATGCCCCGCACGAAAGCCGCTCCGAACGGTACGCCTACATCCCGACCGCCGCCGTGCTGGCGGAACTGCGCAAGGAAGGATTTGAACCTTTCATGGCGGCACAAACCCGCGTGCGCCACGACGACCGCCGCGACTACACCAAACACATGCTGCGCTTGCGCCATGCCAGCCAAATTAACGGCGCGGAAGCCAATGAAATCGTGCTGCTGAACTCCCACGACGGCACGAGCAGCTATCAGATGCTGGCCGGGATGTTCCGGTTCGTTTGCAGCAATGGCCTTGTCTGCGGCGATACGGTGGCGGACGTGCGCGTGCCCCACAAAGGCGACGTGGCCGCACACGTCATCGAAGGCGCTTACGAAGTGTTGAGCGGTTTCGACCGGGTGAAGGAATCCCGCGATGCCATGCACGCCATCACCTTGAACGATGGCGAATCAGAAGTGTTCGCCCGTGCCGCACTGGCGCTCAAGTACGACGACCCCGACAAACCCGTGCCCATCACGGAATCGCAAATCCTGATGCCGCGCCGCTTCGACGACCGCCGCCCGGACTTGTGGAGCGTGTTCAACCGCACGCAAGAAAACCTGACCCAAGGCGGCCTGCGTGGGCGCAGCGCCAACGGACGCCGCCAGCAGACCCGTCCGGTGCAGGGCATCGACCAAAACATTCGCCTCAACCGCGCGCTTTGGCTGCTGGCCGATGGCATGCGGCAGTTGAAAGCCTGAATCCCCATGCGGCAGGGGCAGGCAGCAGCCCTTGCCGCTTCTTCTCAACGCTGCATCCCCAATCGCAAGGAGTTATCACCATGAATGCCGTTACCCATACCGAAGCCCGCGCTATCGCAACCGCCGCCCCGCTGGAAGTGGCCGACCCGACCAAGAACCTGATTCTGGTTCCTCTCTCGCAGTTGCTATCGCGCCGCTCCAAACGCAACGCGCGCACGACCCCGCGCCTGTCCATCCCCGAACTGGCCGCGAGCATTTCTCGCATCGGCCTGCTGCAAAACCTCGTCGTCATCCTCGCCGCCGATGGCGAGCAATACGAAGTGGTGGCCGGCGACCGCCGCCTGACCGCGTTGAAGCTGCTGGCGAAGAAAAAGCGCATCGCCGCCGACTACGAAGTGCCGTGCTTGCTGGTGCCCGATGCTTCGGCGCGTACCGTGAGCTTGGCCGAGAACGTGCTGCGCGAGGCCATGCACCCCGCCGACCAGTTCGAGGCGTTCGCCGCGCTGGTGACCGAAGGCCGCCCGGTGGAAGACATTGCCGCCGACTTCGGCGTGACCCCGCTGGTGGTGCAGCGCCGTTTGAAGCTGGCCAACGTCTCGCCGCGCCTGATGGCCGACTACCGGGCCGGAGCCGTCACGCTAGAACAGTTGATGGCCCTGACCATCACCGACGACCACGCCGCGCAGGAAAGCGCGTTCTACGGTGCGCCCGAATGGCAGCGTGGCGCGTCCGCGCTGCGCGAACGCCTGACCGAACGCGAAATCGACGCCACGCATCCGCTGGTGCATTTCATCGGGATGGACGCCTACACCACGGCAGGCGGGGGCATCCGCCGCGACCTGTTCGCGGAAGGCGATGCCGGAACCTACCTGACCGACGCCGCGCTGCTGGAAACGCTGGTGCGCGGCAAGCTGGATGCGTTGGCCGGGGACGTGCGCGCCGAGGGTTGGGCGTGGGTGGAAGCCGTGCCGCACGTGAGCTACGCCGAGCGGCAGGCGTTCCAGAACGCGCCACTCCAGCGCCGCGAACCGAACGCCCGCGAAGCCCGCCGCATCGCCTCGCTGCAAACCCGCCTCGACAAGATCAACGCCGAACTGGAAGAAGCCTACGACGCCGAGGACGAGGACAAGACCGAAGCGCTGGAACCGCGCCGCGAACAGGTCGCCGGGGAACTACAAGCCGTGGAGGAAGCCTTGCAAGGCTACGCCCCGGACGTGCGCGCCGTGGCCGGTGCCATCGTCACGCTCGACCGCAGCGGCGAGGCCGTGATTCATCGCGGGCTGCTGCGCGAGGCCGAAGCCAAGGCGCTGCGCACGCTGGAACGCTTGCGGCAGGGGTTCGGCAGCGCGGAAGGTGACGCCGGGAACGACGACGAAGGCGAGGACGCCGAACAGCCCAAGGCCGCGAGCCTGTCCGACCGGCTGGCGCAGCGCTTGAGCGCGCACCGCACCGCCGCGCTGCAAATCGAAGTCGCCCGGCATCCGCAAGTCGCGCTGGCCGCGCTGGTGCATGGCATGGTGCAGACCGTCTTGCAGGACAGTCACTACAGCCACGACTTGCCGCTGGGCGTGCGGCTGACCGTGCAAGATCGGCTGGAAGGCATGGCCCCCGACTGGCCCGAGTCGCCCGCCGCTGTCGCCCTTCGCGAGTTGCAGCAGGTCGCGGGCGAGGCGTTGCCGCAGGACAGCGCCGAACTGTTCGCCGCGCTGCTGGCGATGGAACAAGACGAACTGGTGCGGCTGCTGGCGGTATGCGTGGCGGCGACGGTAGACGTGGTAACGCCCCGCGCCACGGTGCAGCAACCGGGCGCGGAACTGGCGCAGGCCGTGGGGCTGGACATGGCCGCATGGTGGAAGCCGACTGCCGAAGGCTACTTCAAGCACGTTTCCAAGGCGGTGATTCTGGAAGCCGTGGGCGAGTTCGCGCCGTCGCACGTTACCCGGTTGGCAAAGTTGAAGAAGGGCGACATTGCCAGCGAGGCCGAACGGCTGGCTGATGGCACCGGCTGGATGCCCGCCGTGTTCAGAAGCGGACACGACACGGAGCCGCAGGAAGACACGCAGCACGTGGATGCGGCAGAAGATGCTACCGACGAAGCGGAAGCCCACGCGCTCGCCGCATGACCTTTGCCACCGCCAAGCGCTCCGGCACTGTTCGGGGCGCTTCGGCAGGCCAGGAGCTTTCCCCATGAACAGCCAGAACCCGACCACTCGCCCGCGCATGGCGGCGACCTATGCCCCCGGCACGGTGCGCGCCCGCCGTTGGCATGGCGATGGTGACGTGCGCGGCTACCGTCCCCCTCGCGGTTGGACGGCTTTCGCCGACCTGACCGACATACACCCCATCAGCGGCCAACTCTTGCCGCGTTCGGTGTGGTGGATCATCAAAACCAAACAATAGCAGCAGCCCCCGGCGCATTGCGCCAGGGGCTGTTTCCCAAAATCC
>NZ_JABWRO010000188.1:0-5977 GCF_014268985.1 Pseudomonas sp. RW10S2
ACCGAACCCCGCCCGGGGGGCGGGTTTTTTCTTCTCGACTCCTGGGCATCTGCAAACCCCCAGGAGTCATCGATGAGCAATCTGAGCGTCAGCCCCCGTTCCCCCGTCACGCCCCAGCAACTGCTGTCGGAGCAGGTGCGGCGCATTCTTGCAGCGCCCGTGTACGACCTGGCCATCGAAACCCCGCTGCAGGCGGCCCCGGCGCTGTCGAGCAGCCTCGGCAACCAGGTATTGCTCAAGCGCGAAGACCTGCAGCCGACCTTCTCGTTCAAGATCCGCGGTGCCTATACCCGGCTGTCGCGCCTGTCCCAGGTCCAGCGCGAGCGTGGCGTGATCACCGCTTCCGCCGGCAACCATGCCCAGGGCGTGGCGCTGGCCGCAGCGCACCTGGGCATGACGGCGACCATCGTCATGCCCACCACCACCCCTGAACTGAAGATCGCGGGTGTGCGCTCGCGCGGCGGCAACGTGGTGCTGCATGGCGAAAGCTTCCCCCATGCCTTGGCCCATGCGCTGCAACTGGCCGACCGCCAGGGAGCGACCTTCGTCCCGCCGTTCGACGATCCGGACGTGATCGCCGGGCAGGGCACCGTGGCCATGGAGATCCTGCGCCAACACCCGGGCGCCCTGGATGCGATCTTCGTCCCGGTCGGTGGCGGTGGCCTGATCGCGGGTATCGCGGCCTACGTGAAGTACCTGCGTCCGCAGGTCAAGGTGATTGGTGTCGAGCCCGAGGATTCCAACTGCCTGCAGGCCGCCCTGGCCGCTGGCGAGCGAGTGGTACTGGCGCAGGTCGGCACCTTTGCCGACGGTGTGGCGGTGGCCCAGGTCGGTGCCCATTGCTTCGAGTTGTGCCGGCATTTCGTCGATGAAGTGATCACCGTCAGCAGCGATGAGTTGTGCGCAGCGATCAAGGATATCTACGACGATACCCGCTCGATCACCGAACCTTCCGGTGCGCTGGCCGTGGCCGGGATCAAGAAGTACGTGGCGCGTGATGGCGTTCGTGGGCAGACCCTGGTCGCCATCGACTCCGGGGCCAACATCAATTTCGACCGCCTGCGCCATGTGGCCGAGCGTGCCGAGCTCGGCGAGCAGCGTGAGGCGGTGATCGCGGTCACCATCCCCGAGCGGCCGGGGAGTTTTCGCGCGTTCTGCCAGGCCCTGGGCAAGCGCCAGGTAACCGAGTTCAACTACCGCTACCACCGGGGCAAGGAAGCCCGGCTGTTCGTCGGCGTGCAGACCCATCCACAGCACGACCCGCGCGAGGGCCTGCTGGACAGCTTGCGTGCACAGGGCTACGAGGTACTCGACCTGACCGACAACGAACTGGCCAAGCTGCATGTGCGCCACACCGTCGGCGGCCATGCAGCGCCAGGCGCCGACGAGCGGGTGCTGCGTTTCGAGTTTCCTGAGCGCCCAGGCGCGTTGCTGGGCTTTCTCGAGCGTCTGGGCCAGAACTGGAACATCAGCCTGTTCCACTACCGCAACCATGGCGCTGCCGAGGCCCGGGTGTTCGCTGCGCTGGAGGTGCCGGCCGACGAACAGGCCCTCATGCCACAGACGCTGCAGGCCATGGGCTATCGCTACTGGGATGAGGCGGACAATCCGGCGTATCGGCTGTTTCTGGGCTGAGCGAGTGCCGCTGATCGCGGATTGCCTGCGATGTCGACCGTTCAGTCACGGCGGCTTGTCCTGGATCAACATGCGTGTGGCCGTTCGGGCAGATCCTCGAAGGTAGACAGACAACAACCTGAGAGGATCTCGGCCATGAGCAGCACCTTCTTCATTCCACCCGTCAACATCATGGGCCTCGATTGCCTGGACGAAGCCATGGCGGCGATTGCCGGCTACGGCTTGCGCAAGGCGTTGATCGTGACTGACGAAGGCCTGTCCAGGGCCGGGGTCGCCCAGCGCATCGCCGGGTTGCTGGCCGAGCGCGACATCGACTCGACGATCTTCGACGGTGCCAAGCCCAATCCGAGCATTGCCAACGTCGAGGCGGGCCTGGCGCTGTTGCAGCGCGAACGCTGCGATTGCGTGATCTCGCTCGGTGGTGGCTCGCCCCATGACTGCGCCAAGGGTATCGCCCTGTGCGCCACCAACGGCGGGCATATTCGCGACTATGAAGGCGTGGACCGTTCGGCCAAGCCGCAACTGCCGCTGATCGCCATCAACACCACGGCCGGCACGGCCAGCGAGATGACCCGTTTCTGCATCATCACCGACGAATCGCGCCACGTGAAAATGGCCATCGTCGACCGTAATGTCACGCCGATCCTGTCGGTCAACGACCCGGCACTGATGGTCGGCATGCCAAAGGGCCTGACCGCCGCCACCGGCATGGACGCGCTGACCCACGCCATCGAGGCCTATGTCTCCACGGCCGCCAACCCGATCACCGACGCCTGTGCACTCAAGGCCATCACCTTGATCAACGACAACCTGCGCCAGGCGGTCGCCAATGGCCAGGACTTGCAAGCCCGGGAGAACATGGCGTACGCCCAGTTCCTCGCCGGCATGGCCTTCAACAATGCCTCGCTGGGTTATGTGCATGCCATGGCGCATCAGCTCGGTGGCTACTACGACCTGCCGCACGGGGTCTGCAACGCGGTGTTGTTGCCGCATGTGCAGCGCTTCAATGCCCAGGTCAGCGCCGCGCGCCTGCGCGATGTGGCCAAGGCCATGGGTGTGAAGGTGTGCGGGCTGACGGCAGAGCAGGGCGCGGGAGCGGCGATCTCGGCGATCGAGCATCTGGCCGTGGCGGTAGGGATCCCGGCGGGCCTGGCAGAGCTGGGGGCCAAGCGTGAGGATGTGCCGGTATTGGCGGCCAATGCGTTGAAGGACGCCTGCGGGCTGACCAACCCGCGTAGTGCCAGTCAGGCCGAGATCGAGGCGATTTTCGAGGCGGCGTTCTGACGCGAGACTTTTGGCAAAGCACTGTTGCGCGGTCTGGCAGGAGTGCTTTGCCATCTGTGGTTATTGAGTTTGTTGACGAAGACCTTGCTCATCAGGATTGTAGTGAGCCACAAGCCCGCGGGTTGTCGAATAGGAAAGACTGACGACAGGTAAATACTGGCCGTACTTTTGGTAGTAACGCTGTTGGTCATGGTTGGCTTTATTCAGCGCATCCATATTCCCCGCCTGGTAAAAGAATGCCAGCAGGGGCAGTGTTGCTGAATTGATGTTGTGCCACGGCTCCAGAATCAGCTCGTTCCATTCATTCCATTGCCCTTCCCTGGCGAGCAATGAACGTGCACGAATACTCTGGTAGAAACGATCGGCAGAGGTAGTAATACCCGCGCTTACATTCCAGCCACAAATACGGTTGGTCTTGCCCATCTGATCGTAATGACGCTTCCAATCTTCTGCAGTGTTGATGCCTTGCTCATTGCAGGGTTTGCTTGCCGGATAACCGGCGTACTCAGAGCAGGCTGGCATCCTGTTATCGGTCGCTGCATCACGGGGGAACGTACATTTCACGTGAATTTGCGCCTTCCCTGCAGGTCGTTCCATGACCGGATAGAATATGAAGCCGTTGCGGAACTTAAACGTGCTGTAAATAGGGGAATCCTGTCGAAGCCAGGATGCCGAAACACCTTGCCTGGAAATCGAGCGGGGACTTGGCTCCCATGGATCGAAGGACTGGTAACTCTGAGTCGCGCGTATCAATACACCACTGCAAAGAAAGGCAGGGCGTTGCGATGACCCACAATCGATTCGGCTATCTCGAAACCACCGATCAATTTTTTGCAGTGCATTTTCCGCGTTCGTGTCCAGCACCTTCAAAGTCTCTTGGGTTATTGACGGGCTGGAAGAGCGTGTGGGCATGGGTGGGGAAAGTTCAGGAGTTTTCGCGCAGGCAGCAATCATGACGGCAAGGGTAAACGGAAGAAAAGTTCTCATGGCGGCGTTTCTCTAAGCGCTGGATGAAACCGCACTATAGATCCATGATAATAGCCAGGGTACTGGCATTTTTATCAGTTGCTGGAAAGGTTCGGGTAGTTTCAAGCGTTCGGCAGGGGAGCGTTTTTTATAGGTGTTATTGGCTGTTTCTGTAAGCGTTAAGCTCATACAGGGCCCTTGCTCGTCCCTTATCGCCCTGTAGACCCTCGGCTCTGCAGGAAAAGTTCTGTAGGCGTGGCGGTGCCTCCCTCAACGAAGGATGCCTCTTCTTCTTGTACAAAACCTAACGCTCACGCATGAAGAACCCCGCCACATACTTGCGAAAGGTTTCCGGGCTCTTGAAGTCTGCGTAGCGTTTGAAATTATCCGTATCGGGCTCCGGCCCGAGCGGTTTTTCCAGCAGTGACACCGACAGCACGCGGTCCTGGTCGGAGGTCAGCACCAGCTCGTCCATCACCTCGCCACCGATCACCGGGCGGCGCATCAGCACTTTCACCCCCTTGCTCGCCATCCAGTCGATCAGCGAGACCAAGGCTTTCAGCGGCTCGCGTTCCTCGTCGCGGTATACCGGGAACAAGTGCACACGTGACAGGACCGGTACGCTGGCGACATGGATCAGTTCGTAGTAATGACTACCGGCAGTGGTGGGCGAGTACAGCGCCAGGGCCAACAGCGGGCCGCCGGTCTTGCTGCCGCCCCAGAGCAGGTGATGGCCCTGGAAGTCGAAGCCGTCCTCGCTGCGGGCGTTGAACAGCTTGCGGCCCTTGATCTGCTCGACGCAGTCCAGCAACAGGCCGTGGCGACGGTGGTTGCCGAATACGGTGGATTCACGCAGGCGCGCCTTGAGCATCATCATGTGCTTCATGTCCAGGCGCGTTTCCAGATAGTTGCTGGCCGGAACTCGCTCGAGCAGCGGATAGCGGCCAGCGACACCGCGCAGTTCGGCGAACTGTGCGGTGAGGTCTTTTTTCAGGTGCGTGGCATAGACGTTCAGGCCGCTGGCCTCGATCCAGGTCAGCAACAGTGACAGCAGCCGCTGTTGCTCACGGCGCTCCGCGGTTTCACCGCCTGCTCCATTACCTGCGCTGGCGCGACGGAAGTCGCCGAGCAGACGCAGCGGCGTGTCGGGTGGCAGCCAGGCTGCAGGCGGCGGCACATCCTCGCTGCGCTCGATGGCTTCGCGCTCGTCCTTGGTGAAGGGGCAGCCGGGGGCATGCTCGGGGGTGTCGGGGTTGTTGCGCAGGAACAAGGTGCCGGTGTTGCCGTTGAGGCTGACATTGAGCACCGGCAGGGCATCCTTGCGGCAGTCGCAGGCCAGCCATTGGTTGGCGCTGCGTACCTTCATCAGCCACTGGTTGGCTTGCAGCAAGCGTGGGCCAACCAGCGTGGCACTGGCAAAACCGACCAGCAGTTCTTCTTCGGCCGGTGTGAGGGTGCGCACCTGCGCGCCGTTCTTTTCGATGATTCGCATTCAATAGCAGCTCCGAGCTACAAGCCTCAAGCTTCAAGCAAAGCCGCGGCGCTTTCAACTTCAAGCGCACGGCCTGCGACTCGTCGCCCGTTCAGTTGCCGCCGAACAGCTTGGCCGCGCGGGCGCGGATCTCTTCGGGGCTCAGGTCTTCCTTGTGGGTGGACACGAACCAGAGGTTGCCGAACGGGTCTTTCAAGGTACCGCTGCGATCGCCGTAGAACTGGTCCTGTACCTCTCGCAGTGGCGTGGCGCCGGCAGCGACGGCCTGGGCATAGACCTTGTCGCAGTCCTCGACATACAGGTGCAAGCCGATGGCCGCCCCTGGCAGCGACTGGCTGGCGGTGAGGCCACCGTCCATGTCGCAGGGATCGGCGAGCATCAGCGAGGAGTCGCCGATTTTCAGCTCGGCATGACCGACGCGGCCGTCGGGACCGTCGAGGCGAAACATCTCGACGGCGCCGAAGGCTTGTTTATAGAAGGCAATGGCCTTGGCGGCATCCTTGATACCCAGATAGGGCGTGATGCTGTGCTGGCCTTCGGGGATGGGTTTGGCTGGCATTGCGGATACCTCCGTTGGAAGGTGGTCATTCGTTGCAAAAA
>NZ_JABWRO010000189.1:0-5847 GCF_014268985.1 Pseudomonas sp. RW10S2
GGGGGGGGGGGGGGGGGGGGGGGGCTTTTTAGTTATGCGAATTTACTTTCCAGCGCTCTGCACAGCACTCGTAAGGATCCGTCACACCCTCAGGCAACAGCCGTGCTGCGTGCAGGCCGGCGGCGATACAGCACAAGCGTTGCAGTGAACGCACACAGCGCTGCAAACATCAGCCAGTAAGCCGGGGCGGCCTTGTCTGACGTGGCATGGATCGCCCAGGTGGACACCGCCGGGGTGAATCCGCCGAATACCGCAGTGGCGAGGCTATAAGCCAGGGAGAATCCGGCAACACGCACTTCGGTGGGCATGATTTCGGTCAGGGCCGGGATCAGTGCGCCGTTGTACACGCCGTAGAGGCACGAGAACCACAGCAGCACCTCCAGCATGTGAGCGAAGCTGGGGCTCTGGGCCAGGTACGACAGAGCAGGATATGCCGTGAGCACGGTCAGCAGGGACATCGCCGCCAGCAGCGGTTTGCGTCCCAGGCGATCGCTCAACGTGCCGCCGATCGGCAGCCACAGGAAGTTGGACACGGCGACCAGCAAGGTCACCATCAATGCGTCACTGGTATCGAGCTGCAGCACGGTTTTGCCAAAGGTCGGGGCGTACACGGTAATCATGTAGAAAGCGGTGGTGGTCATGGCCACCATCAGCATGCCCAGGATCACCACCGATGCGTTGGCGCACAGCGTCTTGAACACTTGGCTCATGGTCGGGCGATGTTCGCGTTTGGCGAATTCTTCGGTCTCCTGCAGGTTACGGCGCAGCAGGAAGATGCACGGGACGATCAGGCAGCCCACGGCGAAGGGAATCCGCCATCCCCACTGGGAGAGCTCCTCGGCGGACAACCACTGATTCAAGCCATAACCCAGGGCTGCGGCAACCATGATGGACACCTGCTGGCTGGCCGATTGCCAACTGGCGTAGAAGCCTTTGCGCCCGGGCGTGGCCATCTCCGCCAGGTAAACAGAGACGCCGCCGAGCTCGGCGCCGGCCGAGAACCCTTGCAGCAGCCTGCCTAGCAACACCAGGGCGGGCGCCCATAGACCGATACTGGCATAGCCGGGCACGAACACGATCAGCAAGGTGCCGCTGGCCATGATCGCCAAGGTCACGATGAGGCCCTGGCGCCTGCCTACGTCATCGATGTAAGCACCAAGGATGATTGCGCCCAGCGGGCGCATCAGGAAGCCTGCGCCGAACACGGCGAAGGTCATCATCAAGGAGGCGAATTCGTTACTGGCAGGGAAGAACGCGGCAGCGATCTGGGTGGCGTAGAAGCCAAACAGGAAGAAGTCGAATTGTTCGAGGAAGTTGCCGGAGGTCACCCGGAAGACTCTTCCGGCTTTGGATGATGCTTTGGCAGGGAGGGTGGGATTCATCACAGGCTCCAGCTATTCAGCGAATCTTTGTAAGAGGTTGTAACTAAAGATTCTTGCAGAAAGAGCATGAGTCAAAACATGAAACTTTCATTAGGTTGGCGCCTGTGGTGCCGTCAGCGGACGATCAATCGAGGCTGTTCTCGAGCGCCGCAAACAGTGCCTCGTACAACTGCTCCACCTCCGGCAGCTCCCTGGCCCGCAGGCAGCCATGAACCAGCCCGTGGCCGGGGAAGTAATCCACTGTCACGCCGTGATCCTCCAGCCGTTGCGCATAAAGCAGGCCGTCATCGCGCAATGGATCGAACTCGGCCACGGCAATGAAAGCGGGCGCCAGCCCTTTGAAATTGTCGGCGAGCAGCGGTAGCGCCAGCGGGCTGCGGGTAGTGGAGGGCAGGTAGGCATTCAGGCAGGCCTGCATGTCCGTGACAGACAGCAGCGGCGCATCGGCACATTCGCGTCGCGACACGCTGTCCTCGTCGCCCAGTGCTGGATAGATCAGTGCCTGCATGCGCGGCTGCGGCTCACCGGCCTCGCGCAGTGCCAGGCACAAGGCGGCGGCGAGGTTACCCCCGGCGCTGTCGCCGATGGCGACCAGGCGCGTGAGGTCGATCGGTATATCCAGCACGCCATCGCGCAGGGCGCGCCAGGCGGCGAGGCTGTCGTGCAGGGCGGCGGGGAAGGGGGTTTCCGGCGCGAGTCGGTAATCCACCGCCACCACCAGCACCTCCAGGCGAGCTGTCAGTTCGGCGCAGAAGAATGCGTGTGAATCGAGCCCGCCCAGCATCCAGCCGCCGCCATGCATGAATAGCAGCGCTGGCCACCCATCGGCCGGTGCCGATTGTGCAGGCTGGAACACGCGCAGCGGCGCCAGTCCGGGCAAGCTCAGGTCGCGCACCTGCACGCCTTTCGGGCAGGGCGGGGTGAAGGCGGCTGCCATGCGTGAATAGGCCGCGCGCTGGGCCGTCAGTGCGGGATCGGCCACACCGAAGGCGCGGGTCCGCTCGATGAAGACCTGCATGCCGGCCGAGAGTGCGTAGCGCTGCATTACCATTGCGCGACCAATGCCGCATCGGCGGGCTTGCCGTCGAACGTGGTGACGCCTTCGAGCCAGGCCGAGACCTGCTCGGGGTGTGCCTTGAGCCAGTCTCGCGCGGCATCGAGCGGCGCTTTGCGGTTGAGGATCGGCTCCATGACCTGACTCACACCTTCACTGGTGAAACGCAGGTTGTGCAGCAGCTTGGCGACGTTGCCGCATTGTTGCTGGTAACCGGCAGCGGTCATGATCGAGACGGTGGCCGAGCCTTCGTTGGGGCCGAAGGCGTCATCGCTGCCGGAGAGGTAGCGCATGTCGATCTGCAGGTTCATCGGGTGCGGCTTCCAGCCGGCGAACACCACCCACTCGCCCTTCTGCACGGCACGCTTGACCGCTGTCAGCATGCCAGCTTCACTGGACTCTATGCCCTTGAAGCCCTTCAGGCCGAATTTGTCTTCGGCGATCATCTGCGCGGTGATGCGGTTCATGCCGCTGCCTGGCTCGATCAGGTACAGCTGGTTCTTGAGCTTGTCGCGAAACCTGGCGATGTCGGCGAAGGTCTTCAGGCCTGCGTCGTAGGCGTAGGCAGGCACGGCATAGGTGGACTGAGCATCGGCGAGGGTGGCGGGGCTGATCACGTCGATCTGCTGTTTGTCCAGGAAGGGCTTGGCCACCGATTGCATGGTCGGCTGCCAGTAACCGAGGAACACATCGAGGCGTTTTTCCGCCATGCCGGCCAGGACGATCTGCTGCGAGGCGCTGGTCTGCTTGACCTTGTAGCCCAGACTGTCGAGCAGGGCTTCGGCGACGGCGCTGCTGGCGACGACATCGGTCCAGTTCACCGAGCCCATGCGCACATTCTGGCAAGCGGCGGGTTCTGCGGCCCAGCTGGCTGCGCTGATACTCAGGAGTGCGGCGCAGGTGGCCGCCTTGATCGATCGCTGCATGACTTTTCCCCTCACGAGACGGTGATTATCTTTGTTATGTCATGACGCCCCGCGCGGCGGTGGCTGCCGCTCAGGTTATGAGCCGGCCGAGCGGAAAAATCGCACCCAGGCGACCTGCTTTTGCACCCAGGCGACTTCGAGTTTGGCACGCTACCGGATGAGGCGCTTGGCCGGGACGCTGTTCTGGTTGTTCAAAAATCACGCAACCCGTTGATTTTGCTTGCGCTATTCCCCTCCCTGATTGTGCCGCCCGCGTTGCGGGTATAGACTTTGCAAACTCTTCACCAAAGGCCCCCTTTGGTCCTCGCGACCGCCCGCCAGCATGAAACCGATCCAGTTGCCCCTGGGTGTGCGCCTGCGCGATGACGCCACCTTCATCAACTACTATCCGGGTGCCAACGCCGCGGCGCTGGGCTATGTCGAGCGGCTGTGCGAAGCCGACGCCGGTTGGACCGAGAGCCTCATCTATCTATGGGGTAAGCAGGGCGCGGGGCGTACTCACCTGCTGCAGGCCGCCACCCACCGTTTCCAGCAACTGGGCGAACCCGCTGTCTACCTGCCGTTGGCGCAATTGCTCGACCGTGGCGTGGAACTGCTCGATCATCTGGAGCAGTACGAGCTGGTGTGCATCGACGACCTGCACGTGATTGCCGGCAAGGCCGACTGGGAAGAGGCGATGTTCCATCTGTTCAATCGCCTGCGAGACAGCGGCCGGCGCTTGCTGCTGGCGGCATCGAGTTCGCCGCGGGAGCTGCCGATCAAGCTTGCCGACCTCAAGTCACGGCTTACGCTGGCACTGATTTTCCAGATGCGTGGCCTGTCCGACGAAGACAAGCTGCGCGCCTTGCAACTGCGGGCCTCGCGCCGTGGCCTGCACATGACCGATGAGGTCGGGCACTTCATTCTCACCCGTGGAACGCGCAGCATGAGCGCACTGTTCGATCTGCTCGAGCGCCTCGACCAGGCCTCGCTGCAGGCCCAGCGCAAATTGACCATTCCCTTCCTCAAGGAAACCCTCGGCTGGTAACCCTGAAAACACCGGGCCAGAGCGGCAAAACGCAAAAGTCACATTTTTTTCGATAAAATTTGCAAATAGGTCCGATAGAAGGCATAGTTTCCCCCTTCTAAAGGATTACAGACACGGTCGTGCCCATGCTCAAGCGCTTCGCACCCCTCGTGCCACTCGCACTCGTGACCCTGCTTTTTGGCTGCGCGGCCCAAGGCCCGATTTCCCAGCCCCAGGATCACCCATCGGTCACCGCGCAAACCGCGGTCAAGGCCAAGGCGTCGCATTCGTCGGTATTCGATGAAGAAGACCTCGCCACCGATGAAGACCTCCAAGCCTTCTCCAGCAACAGCAAGCCCTACCAGCTGCCCGTCCTTGCAGACAGCATCCTGGAGCGCGGCATGTCGCTGATCGGCACCCGTTATCGTTTCGGCGGTACTTCCGAGCAGTCCGGCTTCGATTGCAGCGGCTTCATCGGCTACCTGTTCCGCGAAGAGGCCGGCATGAACCTGCCGCGCTCGACCCGCGAGATGATCAACGTCGACGCACCCAAGGTCGCACGCAACAAGCTCAAGCCAGGTGACCTGCTGTTCTTCAGCACCAATGGCCGTGGCCGTGTCAGCCATGCCGGCATCTACCTGGGCGACAACCAGTTCATCCACTCCAGCAGCCGCCGCAGCGGTGGTGTGCGCATCGATAACCTCGGTGACCGCTACTGGAGCAAGACCTTCATCGAAGCCAAGCGTGCCCTGGCCATGGCGCCGACCACTACCCTGTCGCGCAACTGATATCAAAATGCTGTATCCTCGCACGGCGGCGTAGCTGAAAAGCTAGCTGCCGTGCGCATTTACGAATAGCGTCTAATCTAAATCCTTAACTCTTTTTTCGGCTGCGGCCGATTGGTCTCAGACAGGTTCTGACCCATGGCGATGATGACGCGCTTCGCATTCCTCTCCCTGGTGGCACTGCTTGCCGCCTGTTCCAGCCGTGCTCCGGCCCCGGCACCCGTGGCCAAGCCGCAGGTTACCTTCATTGACCAGCCTTCCTCGTCGCCCGTGGCTGAGGACGTGCTGATCCGTGCCATCGGTCTGGTCGGCACCCCGTATCGCTGGGGCGGCAACACGCCGGACTCGGGCTTCGATTGCAGTGGCCTGATCGGTTATGTGTACCGCGATGCGGCGAACATCAGCCTGCCACGCTCGACCCGCGAGATGATCGTCATGCGTGCGCCGACCGTGAACATCAACGCGCTGCAGTCCGGTGACCTGGTGTTCTTCGCCACTGGCGGTGGTTCGCAGGTAAGCCATGCCGGGATCTACGTGGGTGAGGGGCGCTTCGTGCATGCGCCGTCCACCGGCGGTACGGTGCGGCTGGACTACCTGTCGAACAGCTACTGGTCCAAGGCCTACCTGCAGGCCAAGCGGGTGTTGACGCCGGGGCATCTGGCGCAGAATCCCTGAGATCGTCGGGGGGGGGCAC
>NZ_JABWRO010000019.1:0-55802 GCF_014268985.1 Pseudomonas sp. RW10S2
GGTGCAGTACCTCGAATTTCAAGAACAACAAGGTGCCCCCATGCATTACCCGACCCTGAACTTCGCCCTGGGCGAGACCATCGACATGCTCCGCGACCAGGTACGCACCTTCGCTGCCGCCGAACTCGCCCCGCGCGCGGCGCAGATCGACCACGACAACCTGTTCCCCGCCGACATGTGGCGCAAGTTCGGCGACATGGGCCTGCTGGGCATCACCGTCGCGGAAGAATATGGCGGCGCAGGCCTGGGCTACCTGGCCCATGTGGTGTCGATGGAAGAGATCAGCCGTGCCTCGGCCTCGGTGGCACTGTCCTATGGCGCCCACTCCAACCTCTGCGTCAACCAGATCAACCGCAACGGCACCCATGAACAGAAGCTGAAGTACCTGCCCAAGCTGATCAGCGGCGAGCACATCGGCGCCCTGGCCATGAGCGAGCCCAATGCCGGCTCCGACGTGGTGTCGATGAAATTGCGCGCCGAGAAACGCGGCGACCGCTATGTACTCAACGGCAGCAAGACCTGGATCACCAACGGCCCCGACGCCAACACCTACGTGATCTACGCCAAGACCGACCTGGACAAGGGCCCGCACGGCATCAGCGCATTCATCGTCGAACGTGACTGGAAGGGCTTCTCGCGCAGCAACAAGTTCGACAAGCTGGGCATGCGCGGCTCCAACACCTGCGAGCTGTTCTTCGATGGCGTCGAAGTGCCGGAAGAAAACATCCTCGGCCAGCTCAATGGCGGTGTGCGTGTGCTGATGAGCGGCCTGGACTACGAGCGCGTGGTGCTCTCGGGCGGTCCGACCGGCATCATGCAGAGCTGCATGGACCTGGTGGTGCCCTACATCCACGATCGCAAGCAGTTCGGCCAGAGCATCGGCGAATTCCAGCTGATCCAGGGCAAGATCGCCGACATGTACACCCAGCTCAACGCCAGCCGCGCCTACCTCTACGCCGTGGCCCAGGCCTGCGACCGTGGCGAGACCACGCGCAAGGACGCCGCCGGGGTGATCCTCTACACCGCCGAACGCGCTACGCAGATGGCCCTGGAAGCGATCCAGATTCTCGGCGGCAACGGCTACATCAACGAATTCCCGGCCGGCCGCCTGCTGCGTGACGCCAAACTCTACGAGATCGGTGCCGGCACCAGCGAAATTCGCCGGATGCTGATCGGCCGCGAACTGTTCAACGAAACCCGCTGAGTACAAGGAGCTGGCGTCCATGGCTACCCTGCACACCCAGATCAACCCGCGCTCGGCTGAGTTCGCCAGCAACAGCGCGGCCATGCTCGAACAGGTCGATGCCCTGCGCACCCTGCTGGCCCAGATCAGCCAGGGCGGCGGGCCCAAGGCCCAGCAGCGCCATACCTCGCGCGGCAAGCTGCTGCCGCGCGAGCGCATCGACCGCCTGCTCGACCCGGGCTCGGCGTTTCTCGAGATCGGCCAGCTCGCCGCCCATGAGGTGTATGGCGAAGACGTACCGGCAGCAGGCGTGATCGCCGGCATCGGCCGCGTCGAAGGGGTCGAGTGCATGATCGTGGCCAACGACGCCACGGTCAAAGGCGGCTCCTACTACCCGCTGACCGTGAAGAAACACCTGCGCGCGCAGACCATCGCCCTGCAGAATCGCCTGCCGTGCATCTACCTGGTCGACTCCGGCGGCGCCAACCTGCCACGCCAGGACGAAGTGTTCCCGGATCGTGAGCACTTCGGACGGATCTTCTTCAACCAGGCCAACATGAGCGCCCTCGGCATTGCGCAGATCGCCGTGGTGATGGGCTCGTGCACCGCAGGTGGCGCCTATGTGCCGGCGATGGCCGACGAAGCGATCATGGTGCGCCAGCAGGCGACCATCTTCCTCGCCGGCCCGCCGCTGGTGAAGGCCGCCACCGGCGAGGTGGTGAGCGCCGAAGACCTGGGCGGCGCCGATGTGCATTGCCGCACCAGCGGCGTGGCCGACCACTATGCCGACAACGACGAGCATGCCCTGGCGATCGCCCGGCGCAGCGTGGCCAACCTCAACTGGCACAAACTCGGGCGCCTGCAATGCCAGGCACCGATCGCACCGCTGTACGACGCCCAGGAGCTGTACGGCGTGGTGCCGGCCGATGCCAAGCAACCGTTCGATGTGCGCGAGATCATCGCGCGCCTGGTCGATGGCTCCGTGTTCGATGAATTCAAGGCCCTGTTCGGCACCACCCTGGTGTGCGGTTTCGCCCACCTGCATGGCTACCCGGTAGCGATCCTGGCCAACAACGGCATCCTCTTTGCCGAGGCTGCGCAAAAAGGCGCGCACTTCATCGAACTGGCCTGCCAACGCGGCATCCCGCTGTTGTTCCTGCAGAACATCACGGGATTCATGGTCGGCAAGAAATACGAGGAGGGCGGTATCGCCAAGCACGGCGCCAAGCTGGTGACCGCAGTGGCCTGCGCCCAGGTGCCGAAGTTCACGGTGATCATCGGCGGCAGCTTCGGTGCTGGCAACTACGGCATGTGCGGGCGCGCCTACGATCCGCGCTTCCTGTGGATGTGGCCTAACGCGCGAATTGGCGTGATGGGCGCCGAACAGGCCGCCGGCGTGCTGGCCCAGGTCAAGCGCGAGCAGAGCGAGCGCAGTGGCGAGGTGTTCAGCGCCGAGGACGAAAAGCAGCTCAAGCAGCCGATCCTCGACCAATACGAGCGCCAGGGCCACCCTTACTATTCCAGCGCCCGGCTGTGGGATGACGGCGTCATCGACCCGGCGCAAACCCGTGAAGTGCTGAGCCTTGCCTTGTCCGCCGCGCTGAACGCCCCGATCGAACAGAGCCGCTTCGGCATTTTCCGGATGTGACCCATGAGCGATTTTGCCACCCTCGAAGTGATAAAGGACCCTCGCGGCTTCGCCACCCTGTGGCTGAGCCGGGAAGACAAGAACAACGCCTTCAACGCCCAGATGATTCGCGAGCTGATCGTTGCCATCGACCAACTGGGCGAAGACAGCCGCCTGCGCTTCGTGCTGCTGCGTGGCCGTGGCCGGCACTTCAGCGCCGGTGCTGACCTGGCCTGGATGCAGCAGTCGGCGCAATTGGACTTCAATACCAACCTGGACGACGCCCATGAACTGGGCGAGCTGATGTACGCGCTGCATCGCCTCAAGGCGCCGACCCTGGCCGTGGTCCAGGGCGCCGCATTCGGTGGTGCGCTGGGCCTGATCAGTTGCTGCGACATGGCCATCGGCGCTGAAGATGCACAGCTGTGTCTGTCGGAGGTCCGCATCGGCCTGGCACCGGCGGTGATCAGCCCGTTCGTGGTCAAGGCCATCGGTGAGCGTGCCGCTCGCCGCTATGCCCTGACCGCCGAGCGCTTCAGTGGTGCGCGCGCCCGCGAGCTGGGCCTGCTGGCCGAGGTGTACCCTGCCAGCGAACTGGACACCCAGGTCCAGGCCTGGATCGACAACCTGCTGCTCAACAGCCCTCAGGCCCTGCGCGCCACCAAGGACCTGCTGCGCGAGGTGGACGATGGCGAACTGAGCCCTGCCCTGCGCCGCTACACCGAGAACACCATCGCCCGCATTCGTGTCAGCCCCGAAGGCCAGGAGGGCCTGAGCGCCTTCCTGGAAAAACGCCGCCCCGCCTGGCAGCCCGTCGACAAGGAACCTCGCCCATGAGCCACCCCCCGCTGACCACCCTGCTGGTCGCCAACCGCGGCGAGATCGCCTGTCGGGTGATGCGCACCGCCAAGGCCATGGGCCTGACCACCGTCGCAGTGCACAGCGCCACCGACCGTGACGCCCGGCACAGCCGCGAAGCCGATATCCGCGTCGACCTGGGCGGCACCAAGGCCGCCGACAGCTACCTGGTGATCGACAAGCTGATCGCTGCAGCCAAGGCCAGTGGCGCACAGGCGATCCATCCCGGCTACGGCTTTCTTTCCGAGAACGCAGGCTTTGCCCGCGCCATCGAGCAGGCCGGGCTGATCTTCCTCGGCCCACCGGCCAGCGCCATCGACGCCATGGGCAGCAAGTCGGCGGCCAAGGCCCTGATGGAAGCCGCCGGGGTGCCGCTGGTGCCCGGCTATCACGGTGACGCCCAGGACCTGGAGACCTTCCGTGCCGCTGCCGAACGCATTGGTTATCCGGTGCTGCTCAAGGCCAGTGCCGGGGGTGGCGGCAAGGGCATGAAGGTGGTCGAGCAGGAGAGCGAGCTGGCCGACGCCCTGGCCTCGGCACAACGCGAGGCGCAATCGTCGTTCGGCGATGCGCGAATGTTGGTGGAAAAGTACGTGCTCAAGCCTCGGCACGTGGAAATCCAGGTGTTCGCCGACCAACACGGCCATTGCCTGTACCTCAACGAACGCGACTGCTCGATCCAGCGTCGCCACCAGAAGGTTGTCGAAGAGGCTCCGGCCCCAGGCTTGTCGGCGCAACTGCGCCAAGCCATGGGTGAGGCGGCGGTGCGCGCGGCCCAGGCCATCGGTTATGTCGGCGCTGGCACCGTGGAGTTCCTGCTCGATGCCCGCGGCGAGTTCTTCTTCATGGAAATGAACACCCGCCTGCAGGTCGAACACCCGGTCACCGAGGCGATCACCGGGCTGGACCTGGTGGCCTGGCAGATCCGTGTCGCTTGCGGCGAGGCCTTGCCGATCACCCAGGAGCAGGTGCCGCTGGTTGGCCATGCCATCGAGGTGCGGCTGTATGCGGAAGATCCGGCCAATGACTTCCTGCCGGCCACCGGCACCCTGGCGCTGTACCGCGAATCGGCGCCAGGCGAAGGGCGCCGGGTCGACAGCGGGGTCAGCGAGGGCGATGTGATCTCGCCGTTCTACGACCCGATGCTGGGCAAGCTGATCGCCTGGGGACAGGATCGCGAACAGGCGCGCTTGCGACTACTGGCCATGCTCGACGAGTTCGCCATCGGCGGCTTGAAAACCAACATCGCCTTCCTGCGGCGCATCCTCGCCCATCCGGCCTTCGCGGCCGCCGAACTGGATACCGGCTTCATTGGCCGTCATCACGAAGTGCTGCTGCCCGCCACCGGCGAGCGTCCGGCGCTGTTCTGGCAAGCCGCTGCCGAAGCCTGGCTGCAGAGCGGCTCGCCACGACGTCGCACAGACGACGGCAACTCGCCTTGGGCCCGCTGCGATGGCTTGCGCCTGGGCCTGCCAGCCCGCAGCAGCCTGCATCTGTCATGCGAGGGTCAGGACCAGGCCGTGGCGCTGCAGAACAGCGCGCCCTCAGCGTTCCAATTGTTCGGCGAGCAACTGGTGCAGGACCAGGATGGCCTGCGGCGGCGCTACCTGGCCATTCGTCGCGAGGGCGTGCTGTACCTGCAATGGGCGGGCGAACTGCACGCAGTCACGGCGTTCGATCCGATTGCCGCCGCCGAGGCCAGCCATGGCCATCAGGGGGGGCTGGGCGCGCCCATGAACGGCAGCATCGTGCGCGTGCTGGTCGAAGCGGGTCAGGCAGTGGAAGCCGGAACAGCGCTGGTGGTGCTGGAGGCGATGAAGATGGAGCACAGTATTCGTGCACCGCAGGCGGGGATCGTGAAGGCGCTGTTCTGCCAGGAAGGCGACATGGTCAGCGAAGGGACGGTGCTGGTGGAACTGGAAGAGAGCTGAGGGGCCTGCAGGAGCGGCCATGTGCCGCTCCTGCAGGGATTGCCCTGGTTTTCAGCGCCTGGATGAAGACTAGCCGCACCACATGGCCGGGCGGGCTCAATGCCGCCCGTGCGACCTCACCACCACGCCCAGCACTTCGAAATCCTCGCCGCACAGCAGCTTCGGGTAGGTCGGGTTCAACGGTTTGAGATACCGCTGCCCGCCATCCTCGACCAACTGCCGGAACATCGCCGAGGTGCCCTTCTGCCGGGCGATCACCAGTTTGCCTGGCGCCGCCGGCACCCCAGGATCCACCAGCACCAGCGTTTGCTCGGGCACGCTGGGGCCGGTGGCGGCGCTCATCAGGTCGCCTTCGACCGGCAACCAGAATGCCTTGCCCAGCGCCGGGTAGTCGGTCTGCTCATAGACGATGCACCCCTCGGGCCACGGCCCCTCCAGCTCGGTCCAGGCCAGCACCGGATAGCGGAAGCACATGATGTACTGCAGCAGGTCGTCGTCATCCCCGCCTGCCTCGGCGGCGTAGGCGCCATTGGGCTCGGCCAGTTGGTCGATGCGTACCATGCGCAGCGAAACATGCAGGTGCGCCATCCCCAGGGCCTGCAGGACCTGGTTCATCATGCCCACCTTCGGCTGACGGGTGCCACGCAGCCAATGGCCGACACCGCCCTGGGTCACCCCAACACGTTCGGCGAGTTGTTCCTGCGAAAGCCCCAGCTCCCGCATCCTTTGCTTGACCAGCGCGATCCATTTTTCCATCGCCCGAACGATACGGACTGCCCATCAGCGCTCAATACACATATTGTATTATTAATCTGATAGGCATAAGTACTTTTCGTATTAGTATTCGAGTGTACTGATTTCCCTATCACGCTCAACAGGTAACAGGATGAAACCGATGACACATCCAGAAAAGGATTTGGACAGCGAGGCCGCGCGTCGCGCGCTCGATTACTACCTCAACCCGACGCCCCCCCACACCAGCATCGACAGCGTTCCCTGGACCCTTCGCGAGGAGGTCTCCCCAGAGCAGGCCAGCGCCCACGCCATGGCCCTGCTGCGTTGCGCAGCAGCCACGGCACAAGAGACCGGCAGCCACCAACAGGGCACGACCCGCGAGGTGCTGTTCGCATTGATGCATATGGTGAACATGGCCCGCGCGATGCTGGAGCAACGGCATGCGCCACAAGGGCTGTGAAAGACGGGAGTACGTGATGACCGGGTAACTGACACTGCCCGGTTGCCGGACAGAGGAAGTGCGCAAGAAATTATTTTTCTGGAGGACAGAAAAATCATTTGACTTGCAAATGATAACGATTATTATTGCACTCAGCAGGTCGCGAGACCCGCTGGATAACCTGGAGCCCTCAGGTCGGGCGCTCAGATTATCTCCTCATCAGGCTAATCACGGTTTTTGACCCGGCTTTTTGCCGGGTCATTTTTTTTGGCTCTTCAGGCTAATGAAGAAGGGTTACCGCGTTGAATGGCCGCGATGATAGCAAAGGTGTGTCAATTCGTGAATGCGTGTTACAGCGTTTTGCGCAAACAGCACTTGAGAATCAATCTCGTTAAGATTAAGCTGCCTGCGCATCAGGGAGGATGCCCCCTCTCCCCCTCTTCTCGCGCAAGGAGCCGTCCATGACCCGTCTGCTGCTGCCCCTCGAGCATGGCCCGCAAGTCGCCCGCCCGCCTACCGAAGACGCGTTGCTGCATGGTCTCAGGCGCTTGCCACGCCGGGTCCAGCAGGTGTTTCTGCTCAATCGCCTCGACCAGCTCGGCATTGCCGACATTGCTGCCCGCCTCGACCTGCCCCTGCTGACCATCGAACGCCATCTCTTCCAGGCACTGCAAAGCGCATTGCCACGTGGCGACCGCCTGGCCAGCATTGCCGGCCAATGGTACGTGCGCCTGCAAAGCCCGGAGGCGACAACCTGCGAGCGCATCGATTTCCGCCGTTGGCTGGACGCCGCGCCGCAGCACCTGCAGGCCTTTGAGCAGATCGAACTGTGCTGGCGCAGCCTGCTGGCTCCAGCTCGCCAGTTGGGCCAGGATGGCGGGTATCGCAATGGCCGTGCCGCGTTATCGCTGGGCGGGTGTTCGATTTCCGTAGGCCTGGGCGTTGCCGCATTGATCGCCCTCGGGCTGCTCGCCTGATACGCAGGCGCCGCCCTCGCGCGGGAGCTTGTCGCGTAAGGGGCCAGCAAAGACACCCCACCTGTCGTTGAGCTACAGTAGCGTCACAACAAAGCCACAGGAGTCTGGCAATGACCGTGACGCTGTCCCCACTGCAGATCGACTGCGATTTCGATTCCGGCAATATCCAGGTACTGGATGCCAGTGACCCGCGCCAGGTGCGCCTGGCCATCCGCCCCGACACCCACAGCGGCCACTTCCAGTGGTTCCATTTCAAGGTGAGCGGCCTGACGGTCGGCCAGACCCACCGCTTCAGCCTCGACAACGCCCATGAGTCCTCCTACAAGAACGCCTGGGACGGCTACCACGCCGTGGCGTCGTACGACCAGCAGAACTGGTTCCGCGTACCCAGCAGCTTCGACGGCAAGGCCCTGGCGTTCGATTTCACGGCCGAACAGCCACAGGCTTGGTTCGCCTATTTCGAACCCTACCCACGCGCGCGCCACAACCAGCTCATCGAGCGGGCCCGGCATATTCCCGGCGTCACGCTGCTGGCCAGCGGTCGTAGCGTGCAGGGCCGCGACATCCCGCTGCTGCGTGCCGGTGATGGCGCCGACGGCAAGCGCAAACTGTGGATCATCGCCCAGCAGCACCCCGGTGAACACATGGCCGAGTGGTTCATGGAAGGCGTGATCGACTGCCTTGAGAGCAACGATGCAACGGTCCAGCGCCTGCTTGCCCAAGCCGACCTGTACCTGATCCCCAACATGAACCCTGACGGCGCCTTCCTCGGCCATCTGCGCACCAACTTCAAGGGCAAGGACCTCAATCGTGCCTGGCAGGACGCCAGTGTCGAGCTCAGCCCGGAGGTGTTCTTCGCCCAGAGCCAGATGAAGCAGTACGGCGTGGATGCCTTCGTCGACGCCCATGGCGACGAGGAAATCCCCCATGTATTCACCGCGGCCTGCGAAGGCAACCCGGGCTACACACCACGCATCGCCAAGCTGGAGGAGCAGTTTCGTAGCACCCTGTGCAGCGTGACCAAAGACTTCCAGACCGTCCACGGCTACACCCGCGACCAGCCTGGCCAAGCGAACATGACGCTGGCCTGCAATGCGGTCGGGCAGGCCTACGACTGCCTGTCGCTGACCTTGGAAATGCCGTTCAAGGACCACGACGACAACCCCGACGCCAAGTGCGGCTGGTCGGGCGCGCGCTCCAAGAAGTTGGCAGGCGCAGTGCTGGAAACGTTGGAAAAGATGGTCAAGGAGTTGCGCTGATCCGCAAGACAGCGGCCCATTGATCCGCTCAGAACTGCACGTCGAGAATCACGCTGTCGGTGTAGGTCGCTGCAGGCGGCGTCGCCTGATCGGTGTAGACCTTGGCGTTGTAGTTGAACACCTGGCTGCCGGTGCCCGTGCCGGCACCGGGGTTCACGTTGGCGTCGCTGCTCGCGCGCCGGGCCGCGCCCACCGATCCCCAACGCACGGTGCCAGCGCTCTTGAAGATGTCGTAGGCCAGGTAGTTGTTGGCCGTGGACTTCATCCGCCGACGCCCACCCGACACGTTCTGCCCATCGTCCAGCCCGACCGTGTAGTTGCTGCCCTTGGTACAGGCGATGTTGATGCTCTGGTTCACCGTCGCAAACCCGGCCACCACCGGCGCACTGGCAAAACTGATGTTGGGGGTGGTGATCTGGCAGTCGTTGCTGACGGTCAGCGTCACTGTCAGGGTCTGCGTACCGCTGCCGATATCCCGTCCCAGGCAGATACCGCCCAGGCCGAAGCCTGAGCAATAGTTCCAGTCCCAGAAGATCGACAGGGTCTCGGTGTAGACCCCGGCCGCAACGTTGGCCCCCACCACGGTGCGCAGGTACAGCGGCACCGACTTGGGCGAGGTGCCGTTGAGCAGCCCCAGGGCGTCGATGATGCCGTTGGGGACGAAATCGAAACGCGTGCCGCGGCTGATCGGAAAGTTGGTGGTGTTGTTGGCGTAGATCGTATAGGGGATGACATCGCCAGTCGGGCCGACCATGCCCGTGCTGGCGGAGGTGATGGTGGCGTAGAAATGGTCGTTGCTGGTCAACAGCGACAACAGTGAGCCGGTGCAGGACAGCCCGGCATTGGTGGTCGAAGCCGGTTGCACCGTGGTGCGCACCAGCGTCGAATTGATCGTGCCGAAGGACGCAGGCACCGTGGCCCCCACCGAACAGGCCGACCACGCCTGAGCGCAACCGGCACACAGGCCGAGCCCCAGCACCACCCTGCCCAGGGCATTCATCGGCACACCAGAGGGCCGATCAGCGGAATCGCCCCTTCCCCTTCAGGCAGGTCGAATTCGACCTGGCACTGGCCGCCATCAGCGACTTCGACCTGCAGGCGATTGTGCGCCGACAGGTTCTCCAGGTAGACCAGGCCATCCCACCCCACCACGGCCTCGCTGCCGCCCTGGATGCCCCTCACCCGGCTGCCCAGCTTGAGCTCCTGCTGGTTGGCATCGACCAGCACGATGCTCGCTGCCAGCACCCGCTTGAGCGGGAACTCCAACAGATAGCCACTGCCCCGACGCACCGCGACGCGTTGTTCGACCGTCGAAGCCATCACATCGGCGGGCAGCTCCATTGGATCGATCTCGTACTTGCCACGGTAGTAACCGCTGCTGTACGGCACCAGCAAGTGGCCATTGCGGTCGGTGCGACCGACCATCTGGTTCTCGTAGCGCACCGGCACATCGGCGTAGCCACTGGTGCTGACAACCACGAACGCATCATCGATACGGTTGGCGGCGAACATGCCCGAGTCCATCAGCACCAGCGAACCGCTGGCATCGGCCCAGCGGGTCATCTCCTCGCTGCTGCCATAGACCCCCGCCTGCAGCTGCACGGACTGCAGGCGCCAGGTCACATCGGCCTGCCGATAGGCGCCGCGATCCCCCCCATTGGCGTAGCCAAGGTTGTAACCCACACCGCCACCCACTGGCACTGCGCGGCTGTAGTTGACGCGCTGCAGGTCCTGGCCGTCCTTGCTGCGCTCGGCGCTGAAGGCCAGGGTGCCATGGGTATCGAACGGGACCACCAGTTGTGCCTGCACCGCCCACTGGCTGTCACCGACATCGCGGTTGGCCGACAGGTACAGGCTGCTGTTGCGCCACAACGGCTTGCTCCAGCTCAGGTTGATCAGCCGCGTGCGCGAGCCATCCCCCGCGCGCACGTCGAAATAGCCAGCACCGACGCTGCCGTAGCGATCCAGGTTCAGGCTTACGGTCGCCTGCTCGCTGCGCGTGCTCAGGCGGGTATAGGGATTGTCGACCAGCGTCAGGTCGGCATAATCGCCATGGCGCTCGATCCGCTGGTAGTTGAAGCCGATACGTCGGCTGTTGTACTGGTAACCCAAGGCCACCTGCTGCCCTGTGTCGCCCTCGAAACGGCTCTGCGCCACGGCGGCGTTGAGCACACCGAAGGTTCCCAGGCGCAGGTTGCCACCCAGGCCACCGAGCATCATCGACTCGGCCGTTTCGGCGTGGGTTTCGAGGGTGAAGTAATCGGACACACCATGGCGCAAGCTCGCCGATGCCACTGCGGGCCCGTAGCCGAAGTCCTTCACGGCATAGTCACGGCGAAGGCTACCGGCAGCCACCGAAAAGTCCGACAGCCCCTCGGCCAGCAAGCTGCTGGTCACGTAGAACGGCAAGGTCGTCGAGATCTGGCGCCCGAGCGCATCGGTGGTCACCACCACGGCTTCACCGGCACCGTTGATGAACGGCACGTTGGTGAGTGTGTAGGGCCCCGGTTGCAGATCGGTGGTGCTGGTCTTGTAGCCATTGATGAACAGATCCAGCGACGTGGGTACCGCCGCCTCTCCGGCAAAGGCCGGCAGCGGATAGGTGACCAGGTCCGGGCGTGCGGCAAAGTCTCGGGAAACCTGCAAGCCGCCCACCCGCACCGAGCTGCTCCAGGGCAAGGCGCTGGTGACCAGATCGCCTGCCTCGTAGGTCAACAGGCGCTGCTCGTCGGTGAAACGCCAGGTGGTGTCGTAGCGCAGAAAGCCTTCGCGGCTCTGATTCCGGGGGGCACCGTTGAATGACTCACGCCACTGCCCGGTGGTGGAGAAGGTGCCCCAACTGTCGAACACCCGCAGCTCGTTCCAGACGGCGAGATAGGTGCCGGCATCATCGGTGTCGTTCAGGTACAGGTCATAGTTGAGCAAGGCGCCGAAACTACTGCGCGCATCGCTGGCCGGATACAGGTTGCGTCCACCGAACTGCTGGTCGGGCAGCCACGCCGGCGGCACCTGCAGCAGCAGGCGCTGGTTTGGGCTGTCGTAGTCCACATGCAGGCCGACGATGCTCTCCAGCGCCACCTCCCCCTGAGGATCGCCCGGCACCAGGATGCCCGCCGCACGCAGCGCATCGCTGGCCAGGTACAGTCGCCCGGCACGCTGCTGCACCGGCACCAGCTCAGCCTTGGGCACCTGATTCACCAGCATGTCCAGGTACAGGGTGGCATCGGCAATCGCGGTGCTTTCTGTCGGGGGTGGCGGCAGATCGGCGGCCACGCCCAGCATCGGCCCCAGCATCGCCAGGCCCAGCCACCACCGGCGCGTCGTCCGCCGCCAGCCACTCACACACGGTTTCCAACCATCGGCGGGTCCTCCCTGGCCCCTCCACTACCCGCGTTTGCAGGTCACTGCCCTTGGCGGATGGCCTGAGCCACCTCCTGGCCATTGACCCGTCCCTTGAGCACGCTGCTCGCGCCCAGTTCGGTCGGTGCCGGCCAGCGCATGCTGGCCCCCGGCAGCACATAACCCAGCAGCCCCTCGACCAGCGGCTTCTGCTGGCCCCCTTGCTGCAGCACCACATCGGTGAGGCGCGCATGAACCGGCCCGGTATTGCGCAGCTCGATATACGGCTTGCCCTGTACCGTCACTGCACGCCAGCTCAATTGAGGCTTGCCGACACCTTCGGCGCTGCGCTTGCCCTCCGGGTCGGGCTTGCCCCACAGGCCTTCGCCATACACGAACAGCGGCACCGAATAGCGCATCTGCAGGCGAATGGCTGCCTTCGGCCCTTCGGTGCTGGCATCGGCCGGTGTTGGCGAGGGGATCTCGTCGATGATGATCCGGTAGGCTTGCTCCTGGCCCACCGGCGAGCTGCCGGTGCGGGTCAGCCGGATCAGTTGCTTCTGACCTGGCGGGATATTGGCCACAGGGGGGCTGCCGATGATCTCGCGCTGCGCCTGGAACTGCTCCTGATAATCGCCCTGGCGCCAGGCGAACACCCGCACCTGCAGGCTGGCCGGCGCGCTACCGCGGTTCTCAAGCCATAGCGCGCCGGCCTTCTGGTCGGCCTCGAGCACCGGATCGATCGGCCAGATCAGCACCGACGTCGCGGCTGGCACCGGCAGGCTGGCCAGCAGCAATGCCCCGATGATGATGTTCCGCGCCGTGTTCGCGCCTGCCCCCATGCCGTTCTCCTCTGTCTTGTCGATAGCCGTGCCTGGACGTGCGGATCAGCATCACCAGGCCACTGTCACTTGCACTACATCGGTGTAGGTCCCCGCCGGCACATTGCCGGGCAACTGGGTGCGGCCATACACCGGCAACTTGATCGCCGTCGGATCGCTATAGCTCACCGGCACGCTGGTGCCGATGGTCAGGGCCTGGCTCAACGCCGCATCGCGAAACAGCTGGTAGGCCACCAGCTGCGTGCCGCCACTGCGCTTGAGATTGCGCGTGCCGCTGGCACTGTTCTGCCCGCCATCGAGGCTCATGCCAAGGGTCACGCCCGGCGTACATTGAAAGGTCACCGTGGTGCCGCCCAGCGCGGTGCTCAGGGTGGCGGTGGACAGCGCCGACTGGGTGCCGAAATCAAGTACGCCGTAGGCGCTCACGCCGCCGACCACCAAGCAGCCTGCGGTGATCTGCGCGCTGACCTGGAAGGTACTGGTGGTCGCTGCCGTCGAGGGCGACGTCCACACCAGCCACAGGCCCGCCAGCAGTGCGTGGGGCCAACCGCGCATGGGTCAGAAGGTCAGCTCGACCGCGACCGTGTCGGTGTACACCCCGGCCGGCAGGCCCGCCTTGCCACGCGCCTGGCCGTAGAGGTTGACGGTCTGGGCGACACCGGTGCTGGTCGGCAGCGTGATGGTGCCGTCGATGGCCAGCAGTTGAGTACGACCGGTATCGGTGTAGAAGTCGTACGGTACGAAGTTGCCAGCGCCGTCGGCCAGCGCGCGCGTCCCGCCGCTGGATGCACCGTCGTGGGCACCGGCCCGCACCCGGATCGCCGGCACCGTGCCAGCCGAGCAGAGAATGCTCATGGCCCCGCCGCCGCCACCGAGCACCTGGCCATTGGCAGTGGTGAACAGAGCATCCTGGGTGCCGAAGTTCAGGCTACCGAAATTGAGCCCGGAGGTGCCGGCGCTGCCATTGACCTGGCAGGCCGAGATCAACGTCAAGGTCGAGTTGATCGTCCCGGTCACGGTGGCCGCTTGGGCCTGGGCCGCCAGGGCGAGACCCAGGGCGGTAAGGATGCAGCGAATCGATGTGCTTGCCATGGGAATCTCCTTGCGTTTTACCAGTCCAGGGTTACTCGAAGGGTGTCGCGGTACAGCCCGGCCGGCAGCGCGCGCGGCTGGGCGACGACCACGCCGTAGATCGGGACGGGCACCTGCTGGGTGCCTTGGATGGTGAAGGTGCGCGCCTGGCCGATGCCGTATCGGGTGTTGCCGCCCGGGTCGATAGCCAGCTGGTAAGGGATGAGCACGCGCCCGTTGCTCAGTTGTCGCACACCCCCTGCGCCATTGCGTCCTTCGTCGATGCGCACGCTGAAAGCGCGCACCTGAGGCGTGCAACTGATCTGCAGGCTGCCCTGCCCGCCCGCATCATCCACGCGGGTGCGCAGCGGACCATCCCAGCTCGGGGCCTGCGAGCCAAAGTCCATCAGCCCGGGATTGGCGAGGGTCGCCGGTTGCTGGTCGCTGCTGATCTGGCAGGCAGAGCTGATCACCAGGCGCGCCTGGATGAATCCCGTGGTGCTGCCATGCACCGAGGCACCGGGCAGCAGCAATGGGCCGAGGGTCAACAGCAGCAAAGAAGTACGGTTCATGTCGGCGCGTCCTTGCGCATGTGGGTCCGCTCCCTACCAGGTGACCGTGACTTTGACCAGGTCGGTGTACAGCCCGGCTTTCGGTACCCAGGCCAGTCGATCGATGCGCGCGTACAAGGGCAGCTCCACCGAACCGCTGTCCGGCACCCGCGCCGATTGTGCGACGTCCACGGCCAGTGGCTCACGCCAGGCAGCGTCGCGATAGAGGCGATAGGGAATGGGGCGCGCCTGCCGATCAGCGTCGCCCAGATAACGCAACTCGCCCACGCCGCCATGCTGGCCGCCATCGACCTTGACTTGATACGGCGTATCGGGATTACACTCCAGGCGAGGCGGGCGTTGGGCAAGCAGTATGCCGCTCAGTGGCGCATCAGGGCCGTCCAGGCGCGCGGCACTGCCCAGGTCGATTCGACCCAGGGCCTGTGCACCCGCGTCGCGCGGTTGGTTCACCAGCATGCAGCCTCGCTGCACCTGGACCCGCACTTCGACGAGAAAATCCGCCGCTACGGCACCACCACTCAACAACAGGCCCAACAGCGAGGCCAGCAAGCGCTCCGTCACCGAATCTCCCTTCCAGTGTTCCCTGTGCTGTCTTGAGCGTAGCAGTAGGATTGGATCCTGCTAGCGCGCGGGAATTTTCCAGGATTGGCAGCCCTCGGCTAAGCCTTGCCCTAGGGCCTGCAACGGGAAACTTATACAAATTTCAGCGTCACATAGAACCTCCCCGAGCAATAGCCCTCAAATGGCCATAACCCCGGCGAACATGCTGACTTTCTGATACCTTGCACAGTACACACTTTGTGCCAGACGCCTATGGCCACCGCTTGCAGCCACGACGGGAGAGCTTTTCTTGACCACCGCCCAGAACGCCTTCGATCAAGCCGTGGAACGCTGCGCCCAGGAGCCCATCCAGATTCCAGGCAGCATCCGGCCCCACGGCTTTCTGCTGGTACTCGACGAACAGGATCTGCGCATCCTGCAGGGCAGCGAGAACGCCGAGCGCTGGCTTGGCATCCCCACCCCGGCACTGATCGGCTGCACCCTGCCCGAGCTGATGGATCAAGGCTTCGATGCCCGTCGCCAGTTTGCGCGCCTGCCCCAGGACGAAATCTTTCCCTTCCACATCGGCGACGTGAAACTGCGTGAAGGTGCGCCCTGCGCCGAGCATCTGCGCCTGCTGGTACACCGCCACGACCAGGTATTGATCGCCGAATTCGAGCCCTGTGGCCCGGCCGACTCCCTGAGTGAACACGACGACTACTATCCCCTGGTGCGCGCCTTCGTCAGCAGCCTGCACCAGGCCACGAGCATCGAGGAACTGCTCCAGCAGTCGGTGCTGCAGATCAAGCGCATCACCGGTTTCGGTCGGGTCAAGGCGTATCGCTTCGATGCCGAGGGCAACGGCCAGGTACTCGCCGAAGCTGCCGACCCCGGCTATCCAAGCTACCTGGGGCTGTGCTTCCCGGCCTCGGACATTCCGCGCCAGGCTCGCGAGCTGTACAGGATCAACCGTATCCGCCTGATCGAGGATGCCAACTACCAGGCCTCACCCTTGATTCCCAGCCACAACCCTCGCACCGGCAAGCCGCTGGACATGAGCTTCGCGGCGCTGCGCAGCGTCTCGCCCGTGCACCTGCAATACATGCGTAACATGGGCACGCTGGCGTCGATGTCGTTGTCGATCATGGTCGATGGCCAGCTCTGGGGCCTGGTGTCCTGCCACCACCAACAGCAGCGTGCCCTGGATTTTCGCACCCGCGCCGCCTGCGAACTGCTGGGCAGCGTGCTGTCGCTGCAGATCGAGTCCCACGAGGCACACAGCGCAACCCGAACCCTGCTCGACTTGCGCCAGCGTATCGTCCACATGCTGTCAGCCATGGCCGACTACGACAGCGTCAGCGAAGGGCTGCTCAGCCTGCCCGACGTGCTGCTGGATTTCGTCGGCGCCAGCGGTGCCGCGATCATCAGCGCCGAACGTTGCGACCTGATCGGCAACGCACCGCCCGAAACATTGGTCAATGAACTGGTGCAATGGCTGTCCAGCCGCGGGGACGATGGCGTGTTCAGCAGCGACAACCTGGGCCGCGACATCCCTGAGCTGCCGGCATTGGCCGAACATGCGGGGGGGCTGTTGGCGGTGGCCATCTCCCAGATCCATTCGCACTATTTGCTGTGGTTCCGTCCCGAGCAGGTGCGCACGGTCAACTGGGCTGGCCAACCGCTCAAGGAGGTCAGCGCCCAGGGCAGCCTCAGCCCACGACACAGTTTCGACAGTTGGCAGGAAGAGGTCCGCGGCTTCTGCGCCGCCTGGAACCCGTTGGTCATCGATGGCGTGGCCGAGCTGCGCTCCGCCGTGCTGGTTATCGTGTTGCGCAAAGCCGAGGAGCTGGCGCAACTGAGCGGTGAACTGCAGCGCTCGAACAAGGAACTCGAGGCCTTCTCCTACAGCGTCTCCCACGATCTGCGCGCCCCACTGCGGCACATTGCCGGCTACTCCGAACTGCTCAGCGAGGTCGAGGGCGAAGGTCTGTCCGAACGCGGCCAGCGTTTCCTCAAGCACATCGGCGAGGCCGCGCATTTCGCCGGCACACTGGTGGACAACCTGCTCAATTTCTCGCAGATGGGCCGCTCGGCCCTGCGTCTTTCGGATGTCGACCTCAATGCGCTGGTCGACAACATCCGCCTGGAATTCGCCCCGGATTACAGCGGCCGCGAGATTGTCTGGGAGATCGCGCGCCTGCCCAAGGTGATCGCCGATCCTGCCTTCATCAACCTGGTGCTGCAGAACCTGATCGCCAATGCGATCAAATACACCCGCGGGCGCGAGCCTGCACGCATCGAGATCGGTGCACACGAGCACGCAGACCGGATCGAGGTCTTCGTGCGCGACAATGGCGTGGGCTTCGACATGACCTACGCCAGCAAGCTGTTCGGCGTCTTCCAGCGCCTGCACCGCATGGAAGACTTCGAAGGCACCGGCATCGGGCTGGCCAGCGTGCGCCGCATCATCGAGCGGCACGATGGCGAAGTCTGGGCCGAGGGGGAAGTCGACAAGGGCGCCACCTTCCATTTCGCCCTGCCTGTCATCCGTTGAATACCTGAGGTAACCGTACACATCATGCTCAAACCGATCCTGCTGGTCGAAGACAACCCCCGGGACCTGGAACTGACGCTCCTGGCCCTGGAACGCAGCCAGTTGGCCAACGAAGTCATTGTCCTGCGCGATGGCGCCGATGCCCTCGACTACCTGCTGCGGCGCAACGCCTACGCCGAACGCGACGACGGCAACCCGGCGGTGCTGCTGCTCGACCTCAAGCTGCCCAAGGTCGACGGCCTGGAAGTGCTCAAGGAAGTACGCTCCACGCCAGAGCTGCGCAGCATCCCCACCGTCATGCTGACCTCGTCGCGCGAGGAACCCGACCTGCTGCGCGCCTATGAGCTGGGCGTCAACGCATACGTGGTCAAGCCGGTGGAGTTCAAGGAGTTCGTTGCCGCCATTTCCGACCTCGGGGTGTTCTGGGCCGTGCTCAACGAACCTCCGCCCGGCTCGCTGCGCCTGAACCGGCGTGGCGGCAACTGAAGGCGTCGACGATGCAAACTACCGCGCTGAAACTGCTGATGGTCGAAGACAGTTCGATGGACGCCGAGCTGAGTCTGTTGCGCCTTGAGCGCAGTGGTTTTCAAGTCCAGTCGCGCCTGGTGTTCGAACATGCCGGAGTCGAACACGCTCTGCTCGAGGGCCGCTACGACCTGATCCTGTGCGACTGCGTCCTGCCCGGCTCCTCCGGCACCGAAGTGCTGGCCATCGCCCAGCGCCTGGCACCAGACGTGCCCTTCATCTTCCTTTCCGGCATCTACGGCGAAGAGCACGCCGTGGAGATGATCCGCCTGGGCGCCACCGACTATGTGTTGAAGAAAAACCTGCCGCTGCTGCCCAAGGCCGTGCGCCGGGCACTGACCGAGGTGCAGGAGCGCCAGCGGCGGCGCCGTGCCGAAGAGGCGCTGGCCGATGTCGAAGCACGTGCACGCATTGCCATCGACGCCGCCGGCATGGGCACCTGGGACTACCGCCCGCAGGAAGACCTGCTGCTCTGGGACGACCGCTGCAAGACCCTGTTCGGCCTGCCGGTCGACACCGAGATGAGCCTGGAGGTGTTCTACGCCGGCATCCATCCCGAGGACCAGCCCCATGTCAGCCAGGCCGTGGAGCTGGCGATGCGGCCGGACAGCGACGGCCACTACCGCGCCGAATTCCGCATTACCGCACCCGGCAACCTGGAACCGCACTGGCTGCTGTCCACCGGACAGACGCAGTTTGTCGATGGCCGCTGCGTGCGCTTTTCCGGCGTGCTGCAGGACATCCACCAGCAACGCCTGGCCACCCAGGCGCTCAAGCAGCTCAATGAAATGCTCGGCGAACGGGTCGAGCGCCGCACCCGCGAGCGCGACCGGGCCTGGGAGCTGTCGCAAGACCTGCTCGCGGTGTTGAACAAAGACCTCACGCCAGTAGCGCTGAACCCGGCCTGGGAAGCGGTACTGGGCATCAGCCGCGAACGCCTGAGCCAGACGTCGCTGCTGCACCTGCTACCCGAAGCCGAGCAGGAAGCCTTTCTCGAAGAGCTGGCCGCCCTCGCCCACGGGCGCACCAGCGCCCGTTTCATCGGCCGTATCCAGCATGCCGGCGGGCAGCAGCGCTGGCTGTCCTGGGCGGTGGTCCCGGAAGATACGCTGTTGTACGTGGTCGCCCGCGATATCACCAGCGAGCGCGAAGCGGCGCTGGGGCTGGCCGAGGCCAACAGCCGCCTGCGTGACCAGATCGTCGAGCGCGAGCGCATCGAGGCAGCCCTGCAACAGATGCAACGCCTGGAAGCGGTGGGCCAACTCACCGCAGGCGTGGCCCACGACTTCAACAACCTGCTGACCGTGATCCTCACCGGCGCCAGCTTCGTCGAGCGAGACCTCGACAAAGGCGACCTGGTCAGGGCGCGCAGCCGCCTGAAGCATGTGCGCGAAGCCGGTGAACGCGGGGCCAAGCTTACCTCGCAGTTATTGGCCTTCTCGCGCCGCCAGCGCCTGGAGCCGGTGCCATTGAACCTCAACCGCACCCTGGGCGGCCTCGAGGAACTGCTGAGTCGCACCCTGGGCGGCAATATCTCGGTGCGCCTGGATCTGGACAGCAGCCTCTGGCAGGCACTGACCGACCCGACCCAGACCGAGATGATCATCCTCAACCTGGCGATCAACGCCCGCGACGCCATGCCGGCCGGCGGCCAGTTGACCCTGTCGACTCGCAACATGCAAATCGATACCCTCGCCCAGCGCCCGGAAGACCCCGAGCCTGGCGAGTACGTGATGCTGTCGATTCGCGACACCGGTTGCGGCATGAGCGAAGAGGTGGTGGCCCGGGTCTTCGAACCCTTCTTCACCACCAAGGATATCGGCAAGGGCTCGGGCCTGGGCCTGGCACAGGTGTTCGGCTTCGCCAAACAATCAGGCGGGGGCGTACGCATCGACACGGCGCCCGGGCTCGGCACCCAGGTCAGCGTCTACCTGCCGGCGGTCAAGCGAACCGACCTCGACGAACCGCAGAATCTCGCACAGTCGCAGGGTACATCGCTCAACGGCCATGACCGAGTGGTGCTGCTGGTGGATGACGATCACCTGGTCCGTGACATGATCGGAGACGTGCTGCGCCTGCATGGCTACCAGGTACGCCAGGCCCACAGTGGCGAACAGGCCCTGGCCTTGCTCGACGAGCGCATCGATCTGCTGCTCTCCGACTTTGCCATGCCCGAGTTCAACGGCGCCCAGTTGGCCCACGCCGCGCGCGAGCGCTACCCTCGCCTGCCCGTGGTGTTTCTCACGGGCTACGCCGAACTGGAAGGGCTGGATTTGCCTGGCAGCCTGGTCATACAGAAGCCCGTGCAAGCCGAGGATCTGACCCGGGCACTGAACGATTTGCTGGGGGACGCGGGATAAGCCAGGATGGCGCGCCGTGCGCGCTTCATCTGACCAGCAGACACAAGAAATCGCCAGGCTGGCTTGCAGGCTGGACGCTTGAGAATGCTTGGAAGTAATGGCAGGGGCGGCTGGATTCGAACCAACGCATGGCAGGATCAAAACCTGCTGCCTTACCGCTTGGCGACGCCCCTGTATCGAATTCACTGACAGCTACGTGTGTTGCTGTGCTGGAATGGGCCGCACTTTACCAACATTCTTTTCGACTGGGAACCCCCGAGTTGAAAAAAATTGCCGGAAAACAGCAAGTTAGTGCCCACGCCCACGAGATGATGCCTTCACACCCGTTGCCAGGGACACTGCTCGCCCCTGAAAGCCTCGGCACCGATAACCATCCGTCGGTTTTTTTCCGCCTCGCTTCAACACATGCGCCTTTGCCCATTCCAAGCAATTAACCACCGCTTGCGCATCACAAGGAGGGCGCCATGCCAGTCTCACACGACCTGTATCAGGACCTGCACTACCCACGCGAAATCGTTCAACAACGGCGTCAGCAGGACAAGACGCTGGACCGCCTGCTGGACGACTACATGGACCTCGACAACCAGGTGCTGGCGGCCGAATCGATTTCGGCGGGCAACTTCATGGATGAAGACCTGCGCCATCTCAAGGAAAAGCGCCTGGCCGTCAAGTTCATGATCGAACGGCAGTTGGAGCGCAAAGCCTGATCGGCACGACCTATCGCGTCATGCGATAACGGCGGCGCACATTCTCGACTGGTCAAACGACGCAGGCTCGCGCAAGCTGCGTCTGCCCTCGTCATTCGGAGCTGTCGCCTTGTCCGCCTGGATTCAAAACTCTCTGCGCCACCTCGGCCAGCGCCTGCGTGCCTCGCCCCCGGCCGACGCCACGCTGCTGACGCACTTCCAGGGCAAGGCCCACGAACGCGGTTATACCCTGAGCGAAGGCCAACACCGGGTGATCGAGGCCATGGCCACGCAACTCGCCGCCCTCGACCAAGGCCAGGCGCGCAGCCTGTACCTCCATGGCTCGGTCGGTCGAGGCAAGAGCTGGCTGCTCGACGGGTTCTTCCAGGCCGTGCCGACCACCGCAAAACGCCGCCTGCACTTCCATGATTTCTTCGCCCGCCTGCACGAAGGCATGCACCGCCACCGCGCCCTGGACGATGCACTGGGGGCCACCCTGGATGCATTGCTAGGCGATTGCCAGGTGTTGTGCTTCGACGAATTCCACGTCCATGACATTGGCGATGCAATGCTGCTCACCCGCTTGTTCGGTGCACTGTTCGAGCGTGGTGTGTTCTTGCTGGTAACGTCCAACTACGCTCCTGAAGGGCTGCTGCCCAACCCGCTGTATCACGAGCGCTTCCTGCCGGTGATCCGCCTGATCAATGACCGCATGCAGGTGCTGGAAGTGGGCGGTGAAACCGATTTTCGCAGCCTGCCGGCCAATCGCGAGCAGCAGCGCTTTACCCAAGGGCACTATGTCTGGCCGGCCGACACCACGCAGCGCCAGATCCTTGCCGTGCCTGCCGCCCAGGCCATCACGCTGGAGGTCAATCGCCGCCCGCTGCGTGCGCTGCACAGCCATGGGCGACAGGTGATGTTCGCCTTCGACGACCTGTGCGAGCAGCCCACTGCGGTCATCGACTATCTGGCCCTGGCCGAACGTTTCGACCAATGGATCATCGATGGCCTGGATGACCTGTCAGCCTGTTCACTGGCCGCGCAGCAGCGCTTCGTCAACCTGATCGATGTGCTGTACGACCAGGACAAGTCGCTGCTGGTGCTGGGCAGGCGCAGCCTGGAGCAAAGCCTGGGCGGGGCGATCAACGACCTGATGCGCACCCGCAGCCGGCTAGGGCAACTGCAGCAGATGGGGCCTGCGGCCTGAGGGCGCGCGCCTGCCGTTGACAGCACAGCCTTAGCCCACCCGCGGCAAGTCCGCCAGCACGCCCTCTATCTCACCCAGGACCGCCGGGTCATCCAGCGTGGACGGTGCCACGTAGTCCACGCCATCGGCAATCTTGCGCAGCACCGCGCGCAGGATCTTGCCCGACCGCGTCTTGGGCAGGCGCTTGACCAGACGCACTCGATTGAAACAGGCCAGCGCCCCGATCTGCTCGCGTACCCTGGCCACCAGTTCGGCCTGCAACTGCTGCTCGGCAATGCCCTGCCCGTCCTTGAGTACCACCAGCGCCAGCGGCACCTGGCCCTTGATCTCGTCGTGCACGCCGATCACCGCGCATTCGGCCACCGCCGGATGCTGCGCCACCAGGTCCTCCATCTCGCCGGTGGACAGCCGATGCCCGGAGACGTTGATCACGTCATCGGTGCGCCCCATGATGTAGACGAAGCCGTCATCGTCCAGGTAGCCGCCGTCACCGGTGTGGTAATAGCCCGGATAGCTGTGCAGGTAGGCCTGCAGGTAGCGTGGGTGGTCGCCCCAGAGTGTCTGGCTGCAACCTGGCGGTAACGGCAAGGCGATCACGATGGCGCCCTGCTGGTTCGGCCCCAGGGGTCGCCCCTCATCGTCCAGCACCTGCACGTGATAGCCCGGCACTGCGCGATTGCTCGATCCCGGGCGTGCAGCGCTGCCCTCGAGCCCCACGCACGGCGCGGTCACCGGCCAACCGGTCTCGGTCTGCCACCAGTGATCGTGCACAGGTTTGCCACTGACCCGCTCCAGCCACTGGTGGGTGCTGGAGTCGAGTTTCTCGCCGGCAAGGAACAACTGTCGCAGCGAGCCCAGGTCATGACGGCGGATCAGCTCGCCCTCCGGATCTTCCTTGCGGATCGCACGCATGGCGGTCGGTGCGCAGAACAGTGCATTGACCTTGTACTGTTCGACCACCCGCCAGTACGCCGAGGCATCCGGGGTGCGAATCGGCTTGCCTTCGTAGAACACCGTGGTGCAGCCGCTCATCAGCGGCCCGTAGACGATCAGCGAATGGCCGACCACCCAGCCCACGTCGGAAATCCCCCACCACACATCGCCCGCCTGCATGCCATAGACGTGACGCATGGCGTAGCACAGCGCGACCGCATTGCCGCCATTCTCACGCACGATACCCTTGGGTTTTCCGGTGGTGCCGGAGGTGTACATGATGTACAGCGGGTCGCCTGCGTCCAGCTCGACCGGTGCCACCGGCTCGGCGTCGGCCACCGCCTTCTGCCAATCCAGGTCGCGCCCAGGCTGCAACTGCGCGCGGGCCTGGGGACGTTGCAGCACCAGCACATGCCGGGGTTGGTGCCGGGCCAACTGCAGGGCGCGATCGACCAGCGGTTTGTATTCGATCACCCGGTCGAACTCCAGGCCACAGGACGCGGTGAGCAGCAGGGTCGGACGCGCATCGTCGATACGCAGGGCCAATTCGTTGGCGGCAAAACCGCCGAACACCACCGAGTGCACCGCGCCGATCCGCGCGCAGGCCAGCATGGCCATGGCCGCCTGCGGCACCATGGGCATGTAGATGATCACCCCATCCCCCTTGCCCACGCCGAGCGCGCGCAGCAGACCGGCCAGGCGCGCGACCTCGTCGCGCAACTGAAGGAAGGTGAAGGTCTGCGCGGCGCCGGTCACGGGCGAATCATAGATCAGCGCCAACTGCTCGCCGCGGCCTTGCTCGATCTGATGGTCCAGGGCCAGGTAGCTGCTGTTCAGGCGCCCGTCAGCGAACCAGCGGTGGGTGCCGTCCTGGTTTTCCTGCAGGGTGAGAGTGGGTTTGCGGTGCCAGGCGAGCTGCTCGGCCTGGGCTTGCCAGAAGCTGGCGGGGTCGGTGATGGAATGCGCATAGCTGTGCTGATAGGTCATTGGTTCGCAACCCGGTACTTGTTGTTATTGAAGGGCGAGCATTGAGTATGGACCGGCATTGCAGCCCTGCCATCGGACTTAAGTCGCAACCCTTGTGCAGATTTGCAATGGCCTGGCGCACCTCTAGAATGGCGGTCTTTCCAAGCCATAAGCGCGCACCATGCACAGCCTCGAAGACCTCAAAGCCGGCCGACTCCAAGGCATCACCCGCCTTGACCTGTGCGAAGGCCTGACCGACTTCCCCCCAGAGATCTTCACCCTCGCCGACACACTCGAGGTGCTCAACCTGACCGGCAACGCCCTGAGCGCCTTGCCCGATGACCTGCACCGACTGACCCGGCTGAAAGTGCTGTTCTGCTCGGAAAACCGCTTCACCCACCTGCCCCACGGCATCGGCCGCTGCGCGCGCCTGGAAACCGTGGGATTCAAAAGCAACCGCATCAGCCAGGTCGATGCGCAGGCGCTACCCGCCAGCCTGCGCTCGCTGGTACTGACCGACAACCTGCTCGAAACCCTGCCGCAGCAGATTGGCGACTGCCCCCATCTGCAGAAGCTGATGCTCGCCGGCAACCGCCTGACCGATCTGCCCGAGAGCCTCGCTCGCTGCGAACGCCTGGAACTGCTGCGCGTCGCCAGCAACCGCCTGACGGCCCTGCCCGACTGGCTGCTGCGCATGCCGCGGTTGGCGTGGCTGGCCTATGCCGACAACCCGCTGCCCCAGGCGCTGCGCACGCCCATGGCAGAATCCAGCGGCCAGCGTATCGACTGGGCGGACCTCACACTGGGTGAAGAACTCGGGCGTGGCGCCTCGGGCGTGATTCACCTGGCGCATTGGCCCGCCCAGCAGGCGTCGGTTGCGGTCAAGCTGTACAAAGGCGAGATCACCAGCGATGGCTCGCCCCTGGCAGAGGTGAGCGCCTGCCTGGCAGCCGGGGACCACCCGCAACTGGTGCGGCTGCTCGGGCGCATCGACAACCACCCTCAGCAACGCCCTGCACTGGTGATGCAGCGGATAGACCCAAGCTGGTTCAACCTTGCCGGCCCACCGAGCCTGGACAGTTGCACCCGTGACCGCTACCCGGCAGAGCGCCATTTCAGCCTGAACGCCGTGCAGCATCTGCTGGCCGGTATCGCTTCGGTGGCCGCGCACCTGCATGCACGGGGCCTGAACCACGGCGACCTGTATGCCCACAACATCCTCTGCGCAGCGGACGGTGACTGCCTGCTCGGGGACTTCGGCGCGGCGTCGTTCCACTCGCTGGCTGCAGGCGCGGCTGGCGAGGCCATCGAGCGCCTGGAGGTTCGCGCCTTCGGCATTCTCATCGACGAACTGCTGGACCGCTGCGAAGAAGACGAGGCCCGACTGCGCGCCCTGGCCGAGCACTGCCAGCAAGCGGATGTACAGCGACGCCCGGCGTTCGCACAGGTGCTCGAGGCGCTGCACAGGCATTGAGGGTACGCTGGGGCGCCCAGCCCCCCTGGACCATTTACCCGCCCCAATCCAGTGCAAAGCCCCTAGAATGGCTCACTGACCCCACAGCCGAGCACTCAATGGACATCGATCAGGCCCGTACTTTCCTGGAAATCGTGCGCTGCGGCAGCCTGGTGGCCGCCGCCGAGCGCCTGTTCGTCTCACAGACCGCCATTTCGGCGCGGGTGCAGCGCCTGGAACAACAACTCGGCTGTCAGCTGTTCGTGCGCAGCCGCAACGGCGCCAGCTTGACCGGCGACGGCGAGGCCTTCGTCACCTACGCCAACCAACTGGTACAGACCTGGGAAGCGGCACGCCGTGACCTGCCGCTGCCACAAGGCTGCCAGAAGGTGCTGCACCTGGGGGGCGAGGTGAGCCTGGGCAATCCGCTGATGCTCGATTGGGTCAGCGCGCTGCATCGGGCCCTGCCCGACCAGGCGATCCGCAGCGAAGTGAGCGAGGGCGAGGCGTTGTTGCGCAAGGTAGAGATGGGCTTGCTGGATGCGGCGCTGGTCTATCAACCGACCTACGGCCCAGGGTTGCAGATCGAACAGTTGATGGAAGAAAAGCTGATTCGCATCCGTCGCGTCGATCTGCCCGAGCCGTACATCTATATCGACTGGGGCGAAGCCTTCCGACGCCAGCACGACGCGGCCCTGCCCCACTGCGCGCGGCCGGCGCTGAGCTTCAACCTAGGCCCCCTGGCGCTGCAGTTCATCCTCGACCAGGGCGGCAGCGGCTATTTCCGTACCCGTGTGGTGCAGGCCTATCTGGATAGTGGCGTGCTGGAGCGCGTGCCACAGGCGCCGGAGTTCACCTACCCGACATTCCTGGTCTATGCCCGCGAGCGTGACAGCGAAGCGCTGCAGCAGGCGCTCGCGGTGCTGCGCCGTCAGGTGGCCGACGGCGCCAGCGACTGGTCACAACGCTGGGACCCGCTGGTCTGAGCGCTGCGTTGCCGCGTTGAGCAGATGACGTTTCAGGCCGGCGATAAGGTCGGTCTGGGTGATCACTCCTACCAGTTGCTCACCGTCCAGCACCGGCAAGCAATGCAACCCGTACTCGCTGAGCAGCGGCAGCAGTCGCTCCAATGGATGTTCGCTACCTACGCTGACCACTTGGCGGCTCATGACCTGTGCCATGCGTGTCGACGGGCGATGGAACAGGGCTCGCCAACTGAAGCGCCCCTGTGCCATCGCCGGGCCGACCAGGTCGCTGAGGCTGACGATACCGACCAGACGCCCGTGCTCCAGCACCGGAAGCGTCTTCAGGTGATGGCTGGCGAGCATCTTCCAGGCCTGTTCCAGGGTCGTGTCCGGCGAGGCGAACTGTACGTCGCGGGACATCAGCGCAGCCGCCGTGATCCCGCCCAGGCTGCGCTGCAGGGCGTGCTGCTCGGTGGCCAGGATGATACGTTCGAGCTCATCGCGGGTGACGTCGACGAACTCGCCCAGCTCCTCCAGTGCCAGATCCAGGTCTTCTCCACTGATGCCGACGCGTGCACTGGGCAGTGGATCATGGGTGTGATGCGGGTCTTTGCGCGGTACTGCGCCCTTGGGGTAACGCACGCCGGTCAGGCGATTGTAGAGCACCGCCACCGCCACCAGGATCAACGCGTTGAGCAGCACCGGCTCGAGCAAATGGTCGCCCATTGCTACCAGCCCAGGGTCAGCCAGCACCACGCTGGCCGCCACGCCGCCGCCCGGAGGATGCAGGCAACGCAACCAGCACATCAACAGCAGCGAGCCCGCCAGGGCCGCTGCGGCTACCCAGAGCTCGCTGCCCAGGCCCTGGCGCATCGCCAGCCCGAGGATCCCGGCCAGGGCATAGCTGCCGAGTACCGGCCAGGGCTGCGCCAGTGGGCCGGAATGCACGGCGAACACCAGTACCGCCGAGGCGGCCAGCGGGCCAAGCAGGTGCAAGGCGATGGAGGGGCCGTAGGCCATGCTGCACAGCCATCCGGCGAGGAACAGGCCCAGCAGCGCGCCGACAGCGGCACGCAGCCATTCCCGTGGAGAAGTATTCAAAGGCGCCGGCAACAGGCGCTGCAGACGGTTTTCAGGACGCGAGGCAGGCATCGAATCAGGTGCAATCGTACTGGGTGATTTAAAAAAGAAAGCCCAGCCGAGAGGGTCTGGGCCCTGCATTACCAAGGCAATGACAATTGGCTCCGTCCGTGGAGAGATGGAAACCGGAGGGTTCCGTGGTGGGGATTGTGCCGAGCGCACCGTTTTGGTGCCAATTCAAAAAAATGCGTCTGGACTGCAATTTTTTTGCAGGATCTGCTCCTTGATCGATCACTCAAGGGCCGCGAAACCTGTCAGCGCCCCTTGCGTGGTAACTCGATGCTGACGCGCAGCCCGCCCAGCGGGCTCTCGAGCAAGGTGATCCGCCCCTCCCAGGCCTCGACGATATCCCGCACGATCCCCAACCCCAGGCCATGCCCGTCCACCTGCTCGTCGAGCCGCAACCCGCGCTCCAGTACCTGCTCCCGTGCCTCACCGGGAATCCCTGGCCCGTCGTCGTCGACCCATAGCCGGTAACCCTCGGCAGTTGCCTCGATACCCAGGCGCACTTCGCTGTCAGCCCATTTGCAGGCGTTGTCCAGCAGGTTGCCCAGCAGCTCCAGCAAGTCCTCGCGATCCCAGGGCAGCAGCAACCCCGGTGGTACATCACGCGCCAGCAGCAGCCCCTCGCCATGGATCATGCCAAGTGTGCAGAGCAGCCCGGGGAGCTCCGCGTCGCAGTCGAACTGCGCGCCCGGCAAGGCATCACCCGCCAGCCGCGCACGGTTCAATTCGCGGGCCAGGCGCTGCTGGATCTGCTCCAGTTGCTCGCGCAGTTGCGCCTGCACCTCGGGCAGATCGCGCAGGCGTTCGCTCGACGCCAGGCTCAGCAGCACCGCCAGTGGGGTCTTCAGGGCGTGGCCGAGGTTACCCAGCGCATTGCGTGAACGGCGCAGGCTGTCTTCAGTGTGCACCAGCAGGTGGTTGACCTGATCCACCAGCGGTTGCAGTTCGCTGGGCACTTGGGCATCGAGCTGGGAGCGCTGCCCCTGTTGCAACTGGGCGATCTGCTGGCGAGCGCGCTCCAGCGGCCGCAGAGAGCGGGTCACGGTGATGCGCTGCAGGATCAGGATCAACAGCAGCGCCAGCACACCCATGCCCAGACCGATCTGCTGCAAGCGCCTGAAACCCTCGCGCACGGGCGAGTAATCCTGAGCGACGCTGATCGAGATATCCTGGCCAAGGCGCCGGTAATCACCCCGATAGGCCAACAGTTGCTGGCCTTCCGGGCCCAGCTCATGGCCATCTTCAAGCCCCGGGCGCGCGAGCTTGGGCATGTCCAGGTCCCACAGCGAGCGGGAGCGCCAGGTGCCCTGGTCGAAATCGATGCGAAAGTAATACCCTGAAAACGGCCGTTGATAGGCCGCCGAGATACGCCGCTCGTCCAGTTGCAGACCGCTGGGGCCCCGGACCAGCGCCACCAGCAGGTTCTCGCTCTCCTTGCGCAACCCGGCTTCGAGATAGCGCTGCAACCCGGCCTCGAACAACCACAGGGTCACCTGCGCCACCGCCACGCCGACCACCACCAGCACGGCCACCAGGCCGAGGCTCAGGCGTGCCTGGATCGACTTCACCCGTTGCTGCTCCCGGCGTAGACATAGCCCTGGCCGCGACGGGTCTCGATCACGCTGCGCCCCAGCTTGCGCCGCAGGTGATTGACGTGCACCTCGAGCACGTTGGAGTCACGCTCGGTTTCCCCGTCGTAAAGATGCTCGGCCAGGTGGCTCTTGGACAGGACCTGCTGCGGGTGCAGCATGAAATAGCGCAGCAGGCGAAACTCGGCGGCGGTCAGCTGCACATCCACCCCCTCGCGCACGACGCACTGGCGCCCTTCGTCCAGGTGCAGGCCCGCCGCCTCCAGGCGCGGCTGATTGGCCAGGCCACGGGCACGGCGCAGCAGGGCCTGGATGCGCAGTTGCAGTTCTTCGGGGTGGAAGGGTTTGGTGAGATAGTCGTCGGCTCCGGCCTTCAGTCCTTCGATGCGTTCGGCCCAGGAACCGCGAGCGGTGAGGATGAGCACGGGGATGGCCAACGCAGCGGCACGCCACTGCGTCAGTACCTCCAACCCCGGCAGACCGGGCAGACCGAGGTCGAGGATGATCAGGTCATAGGGCTCACTCTGCCCCTGGTAGACCGCATCACGACCGTCGGTCAGCCAGTCCACGGCATAGCCCTGGCGTTGCAGGCTGGCGATCAATTCGTCGGCCAGAGGCACATTGTCCTCGACAAGCAACAGGCGCATTCAGTCGTCTTCCTCGTCCTTGATCAAAACGCCGCTACGGGCGTCGTACTTGATTTCACGCACCACACCGGCCGGGGTCAGCAGCTCGACCTCGTACTCGTAACGGCCGTGCTTCTCTTCCAGCTCGGCCTCCAGCAGGCGCGCCCCGGGGTAACGCCCCAGAGCTGCCTCGAGCAGTTGCTCAAGCGGGAGGATGATGCCCTGCTGACGCAGTTCCAGGGCTTCGTCCTGGTCCAAATCGCGGGCGGTCGCCGGCGAGCAGGCGACCCATAATGCCAGTGCCAGGCAGGGCACCGCTCGCGGCAGCGTGTTCATCAGTTGTCTCGTTCGTCCTTCAGCACTTCACCGGTCTTGGCATCCAGGGCCACGTCCCATTCGACGTTCTGCGCATCGCGCAGTTCGACCTTGTAGATGTAGCGGCCGTATTCGTCTTCAAGCTCCGAGTCGGTGACGGTCGAGCCGGGATGCTTGGCCACGGCGGCGGCCTTGAGTTCATCCAGCGACTTGATGGTCTTGGCATTCACCAGTTTGACCACTTCGTCGGGCTGCACGTCCTTGGCGAAGGCGGCAGTGGCACCGAAGGTCAGGGCGGCAGCGGTGAACAGGGCAGTCAACGTTTTCATAGTGTCTCTCCATCGAGGTGCGTATGTTGTCTACGGGGTTAAGATTAACCACCGGTCCTTAACTCAACCTGAAAACAGCTGGCGACATGATAGCGCCGTTCGCAGCCTCCGAGCGCCTGTCGAACCCCATTTGCCTATAATGCGCACCTGCCCTTCAAGAGACAGCCATGAGCGCCATCCACATCAAGTACCCCGCCCTGACCTTCAAGGCCGGCCGACGCGCCCTGGCACAGATCCGCGAGCGCGGCCTGCGGGCTGTCGATGTCGGGGTGCTGCCGGGCGCGGCCGGCGGCCCCAAGTCGCTGGGTATACAGGGCCTGGACCTGGCATTGTTCGGCCAGTTGCTGCCGTCGGCACCGCGGCAGCGCTCGCTGATCGGCGCCTCGATCGGCTCCTGGCGCTTTGCCAGCGCCTGCCTGGACGATCCCGTGGCCGGTCTGCGGCGCCTGGGCGAACTGTACACCGAGCAGGATTTCGCCAAGGGCGTGACCCCTGCGCAGATCAGCCAGAGCTGCCAGCGCATGCTCGACGATCTGCTGCAGGGCCGTGACGACCAGATCCTGGCCAATGCGCACTATCGCCTGAATATCCTGGTGGTGAAGAGCCATGGCCAGCTTGCCCATGATCACCCCGCGCGGCTGGGCATGGGCCTGTCCTCGGTGATTGCCAGCAATCTGCTCGGGCGCTCGCGGCTGGGCCGCCACTTCGAACGCATCATCCTGCATGACAGCCGTAGCGCACCACCGCTGGACGCACTGACCGACTTTCCCTCGCGCTGCCTGCCCCTGGACCTGGGCAACCTGCGCCAGGCGCTGCTCGCGTCGGGCTCGATCCCGATGGTGATGGAGGGCGTGCGCGATATTCCCGGCGCTGGCAACGGCACCTACCGTGACGGCGGCCTGCTGGACTACCACCTCGACCTGCCCTATCGAGGCGACGACCTGGTGCTCTATCCGCACTTCACAGACAAGGTCGTGCCCGGCTGGTTCGACAAAGCCCTGCCCTGGCGTCGCGGCGATGCCACACGCCTGCACAATGTGCTGCTGATGACCCCATCGCCGCATTACCTGGCCGCCCTGCCCTATGGCAAGCTGCCGGACCGCAACGACTTCAAGCGTTTCATGGGGGATGCGCCGACACGCAAGCGCTATTGGTACAAGGCCATCGCCGAAAGCCAGCGCCTGGGCGACGAGCTGCTGGAACTGGTCGCCACCGGGCGGCTGCATGAACGCTTGCAAGCCTTGTAGCAAGCATGCTGGTAGACCGCGCGCATTCTTGATTCACACAGAGTTCTGCCAGCGTGGAAATTTTCAAAGATTCCACGATGGGCTCCCGCCAAAAACCGACAAGTCACGACAGCAGTTAGGCGCCCGCATGGCGCAACTGAGCACAAAACGTGTTATGACCTGGCTGTGCGTGCTGGCATGAACACCTGGCTGCCTCGCCGGCGCCGTTCTGCTGATCCAGCTGGGTATCGCCGTCGGCATCTGGGCCACCACCTGCCACTTCCGGCCGCTGGTCGATGCTCAGCAGGACCAGGTCACCCAGCGCACTACACCTCGCCGGGGTTGTGCGCCCCTCGCCCAGAGATGGTTCCGGCATGCCTCGTCCGATCGCGCCCTTCGCACTGCAACCCGCCGACGTTGTTACGCTTCAAGCTTGGCTGCGAATGAATACGCTGGCGCAGAGCCTTGCGCAGCGGGCTGCAGATATTGCTTTTGCTCAATGATGGGGGGACGTCCATTGCCATCTGGGGGCAGTTGCAGATCACGACACCGACCGTGTTCAGTGGCCAAAGCGCTATCTGGAGACGGGCACGGAGAGCCAGAGCGACCTGCCGCGCAGCGGCCAGCCTTTGAAGCTGGGCGCTGAGAAGGTGATTGATGTGGACGGGCTCTACCTGAGCCCTCCGGACAACGCCATGGTGCTGTGTGTTGACGAAAAAACTTAGTTCCAAGCACTGGATTCTACCCAGCCAATGCTGCAACTTCGGGCTGGGCAGGCCGAGCGACGACCCCATGATTACAAGCGCCATGGCACGGCGAGCCTGCCGAGTTGGATCTCCATGTGATCCAGGACAACGGTTCAACCCACAAAACCGCAGCGAACAGGGCCTGGCTGGAAAAACATCCACGTTTCAAGCTGCACTTCACGCCGACCAGTGCGTCCTGGCAGAACGCGGTGGAAGGCTGGTTTTCACGGCTGGAGAGACGCGCGCTGTATCGAGGTGTCTTCACCAGTGCACTGATCTGAAAGTCGCGATCCGCCAGTTCATCACTGCTCATAACGAACATTCAGCCAAGTCGTTCAAATGGACAAAAACCGCAGCGACCACCATCAGCTCGGTACATATGCCAAAGCTGAGCGTGATCAAAAATAAGCTAATGAATTAAGCGCTCAGGACGCTAGCGCGAGAGATGCGGAAACAATCTTTGCGCACATACCCTCCTCCAGAAATCGGCGAGGCTAGGGTCTGTATGAAAAGCCTTGAGACGAAGGTCAGGCAAGGCGAAAACTGCCGAGGAACGGTCGTATTCGCGCTCGACTTTACGGGTTGAAAAGAGCATTCCGACCGGGCTGGCACACCAGGCTGTTTTCAACGCAGCATCACCGAGTATCACGGTTTTCTTACTGCGCCTAGCAACTGCTTGCCCCCCATAAACCCTGGAGCGACATCCAAAAACCTCCACATTTAAGATGCGTCTTATAGCGCCCGGCCCGCCCTCAGCCTATGACTTAACGGGCACACGTTCTCCACCCTCCACTAGCGACGATCGATTCCCTTCCTTGAAAAGGCACCTTTATGAGTGGCACGCACACTAAATCACAACATGCGTTTATCGTTAAAACACTTCACGATGCTGAGCAAGAATTAATCAAGCGCGTCATGACATCAATCCATGACGCTGAGTCAGCCGCTAATGCCAAATTCAAAGCCGAGAATATACGATTCGATCATCACTCGCCCGCCAATGCCGAATACTTGATGCTCGTTATTTTCGCATTCCTCTTTGATCGTCTTCATGGCGGCGATCGCGCCGCTGGAAAACTCATATTAAAAATGGAGGCCAATCGCCTGGGAGTAAGCACCGATCTCTCCCAGGACACGATCCAGGAGTAAAACCCCATGACCGCGACAACGTGAGGTAGCCAGGGCCGCTGCGCTGCACTCTGCGGCCGGCGCTGCCCCCCATGGCACAAGTTCCTCGCCAACATTCGCGAGAACGACGCCATCGCCCACGTAGTGCGCTGCTTCGAAGACGAGAACATGATCCACGCCTCCAACAACGTCGATCCCAAGCACGACGCTCAGGAGCCTCCGCTGGCAACGCTTTACGCCGCCAAGCTCAGCGTATTCAGGACTGCCCTGATTAGCCTTTCGCCACTCCCGTCACCTGCTTCATGCGCTCGCTGGCCGGTGCCGGGCGCCCACAGAAGTACCCCTGCACATGCGAACACCCTTCGGCCACCAGCCTTTCCAGTTGCTCTGCAGACTCTACCCCCTCGGCAGTGATATTGATCATCAGGCTTCTGGCAAGCTCGGTGATCGCGCGGATGATCGACAGGGCCTCGGCACTTTCACACATATCGTTAACGAACGACTTGTCAATCTTGATCCGGTCGAACGGGAAAGCACGCAGGTAACCCAGCGACGAGTAGCCAGTGCCAAAATCGTCGAGGGCAATCCCTACCCCAAGGTCTTTCAGCTCGCGCAGAACCCGCGCATTTTCGTCAGTCTGGCCCAGCAGTACCGACTCGGTAATTTCCAGTTCCAGCCGCTGCGGGGCCAGCCCGGAGTCCGACAGTGCCAGAGCTACAGTGCGTATAAGCCCGGCATTCTTGAATTGCACAGGGGACAAGTTAACCGAGACACTCTCCTGCCCCTCCCAGGTAACAGCCTCCTGACAGGCAAGGTTCAAGGCCCGGGCACCAAGCTCGTGGATGAGCCCGGTCTCCTCGGCTACCGGAATGAAATCCATTGGCATGATCATGCCGCGGCTCGGGTGTTCCCAGCGCATCAGCGCCTCATAGCCAGAAATTGTGTTGCTCTGCAGATCCATGATCGGTTGGTAGTGCAACTGCAACTGCCCCTGGTGCAACGCCTTACGCAGGTCGGTTTCGACCAGGCGGCGCTTGTGCGCGGCGTCATAAAGTCCAACGTTGAAGCATTCATAGCGGTTACGGCCATTTCGTTTGGCTTCGTAGAGGGCCATGTCAGCGTAACTGAGCAGCTGCTCAGCGCTACCATGATCCTCAGGCGCGCAAGCAATACCAATGCTCATGCCGACAGAGAACTGATGACCTTCGATATGGAAAGGCGGCTCGATCACTTCGATCAGACGCTGTGCCGCAGCGCGGGCTGACTCTGAGGAATCCAGTTCCGCAAGGACCACCGCAAACTCATCTCCGCCCAGCCGGGCTAGCGTGTCCGCATCGCGCAGCTCATCGCGCAAGCGCTTGCCCAAGGCTCGCAGCAGCTTGTCGCCGAAGCCATGACCAAACGAGTCGTTGATATTCTTGAAGTTATCGAGGTCCAGGCACAGTATCGCTGTGAGCCTGCCGCTCCCTGCCCCCTGAGCGAGCGCCTTCTCGAGGCGCTCGTTGAACAATGTGCGGTTGGGCAGTCCAGTGAGCGCATCATGGTGAGCCATGTGGTGTATCTGCGCGTGCGCGGCAAGCTCGTCGGTTGCATCCTCGGCAATGAAAAGGACGTAGTCTGCCTGCTTGCCCATGTTCTGACTCAGGAGCGCGCGGCTTCTCAATGTGCGCCAACCGATGGCCGTCTGTACGCGGGTCTCGGCGGCGTAGCCCTTGACCGTGCAGGCCCCCCGCGTCAATTGCTCTTCTAGAAACTCAGCCGCGCCCGGCAATGCACACTCCTGTGGCAATCGCCCCACAAGTTGCGCATTTACCCCGCTGAAAAGCCGATCTGCATGCTTGTTGGCCAACAGCACACGTCGGCTAGCGAGGTCCTGGACGATGACGCAGGCGGGGATATTAGCGATCACAGAGTCGAGAAACTGCGAGAGGTTGCCCATTTCTTGACTGTACTGCTCGGCTAACTGCTTGGCCTGCAGCACTTCCAACTCACTACGATAGCGCTCGGAGATATCCCGGGTGATCTTCGCAAACCCCACCAGTACCCCATCATCGTCCCGTACTGCTTCGATCACGACATGTGCGCGCAGAAAGCTGCCATCTTTGCGTAAACGCCAGCAATTATCCTCGAATCTGCCAAAAAGACGGGCATGTTCAAGATTGGCTGCCGGCACGCCATCAGTGCGATCCGCCTCGGTGAAGAACATCGAATAATGCTTTCCGACCACCTCACTGGCTTCATAACCCTTTGCACGCTGCGCGCCGGGGTTCCAGTTAGCGACCACTCCGTTGGGCAAGAGCAAATAGATCGCGTAGTCCACCACACTTTGCACCAGCAGCCGATACATCACATCAGAACTAGCATCCATCAACATACAGTACCCCCAGCACAGCGAGAACATTTCCAAAAGCTGGCTTCATGATGGTGTGTGAAAAGGCTTTTAGAGGGCGCTCGCGCGCCCTCCCTGTGACCATCCATGACGAAGTCACGCCGTTCTGGCTTGTCGAACACGACTGTCCGCCCACGGCCCGCACATCGCTGCCGCCGGATGACTGGCTGGGCTTTCTTTGCGCGCGACGCCTGTGCGCTTCTGGATGGGTACTGCTGAAGGTTCTCGCAGCATGTCGAGCGTCGGCAGATCCACTTTGAGCAGGCGCGCAGCGGTACTGCCGGCGATCGCCGCGTTGCTCTGGGTGGGTGAAGCGTATGCGAGTTGGCCCGCCAGGTTCATCACCAGACAGTCGCGAGCGTATACGCCCCCCCACAAATGATAAATTGCAGCAACCAGCCCCCGCAGTCGAAAAGGCAGGCGCCAGAGAGCGCGCAAGGCCGAGCCGAATGGCGCGCCATAACGGTTTAGCGACACCTGCACCATGTCGTCGTCCAGTTCGCCACCCTGTGTGCGCCATTGCTGCAAGCTTCGAATCACCGCAAGATCACCCAAGCAATGCAGCAGACCTGCGTAATAGCAACGCGCTTGGTCTACGTTCAACATGCCCGCCAGGGTGTGGGCGAACTCGGCAACCTGCAGCGACAGGTTCAGAAAATGCTCAGCGTGCCGCGCCAACAGCGGATCGCTCAGGCGCGCGCTACGTTTCAGTTCCAGCCCCATGATCAGGCTCAGACTCTGGGCACTGCCCAGTTTGTTCAATGCCTGCGGCAAGGTCTGCACAGAGCCATCACAGTGTGCTTCCGCACTGTTGGCGGCGGCGATGAGCACTGCGGTTAGCTGCGGGTCCTGGCACAACTGCTGCTCGAGCCTGCCCAAGTCCAGCTCCTGGGCATCTGACGTATTGAGCACGAGCCTACTCACATCGGCAAACAGCGGACCACCATCGGTACTTGCGCGGCGCTGGTCCAGAAAGGCCGATAGGCTGACGCCGGGCTGCACCGCAGGTGTCGAGCAGCCAATCTGCCGGCCGACTTCAAGCAAAAGCCCCTCGAGGCGTATGCGCAAGCTGTCCAGGTTAAGGGGTTTACCCAGGTAAGCGGTGGGACTGTACGGCAGCGCTTCGCGCACGCTGGCAACATCAACATGCTCGCTCATGAGAATGAACGGCAACTGCGGTTTGTCACTATTACCGCGCACATTCCGCAGCAGATCCAGGCCGCTGATACCCGCCAGCTCTCGCCCTGCGATGATCACATCTGGATCCGTCGAAAATGCCGCAAGGGCTTGAGCGCCATCCTCACAAATCTCCAGATGAGCATCGCCGCGAATGCTAAGCAGCATTTGCCGCAGCATATCTCGCACCGAAGGATCGCCTTCTGCGATAAGAATTCGTGGAGCGAGGTCATCTTTAGCGTTCATTGGTAACTCTCAAGTGTCCGAGCACGTCATCCAGTAGTTCAAGACATCCATCAGAAAGTCGCGATGCCTGTTGTCCTGAGTGGAAACCTGCCCTGCACCGAGGGAAGCAGGACCATGCTTGTGCGGGGTAAGCGGCAAGGAAAGCGTGACTGACGCTTTACCTGGCTGGAGGCCTGAAAATGAGGAGCGCGCGGCAAAACTGAATGGCTAGTGGATAGCCTAAGCAAGATGGCCCTTAGGCAACATAAGAAGGATCTTAAACTCCAAAAAAACGAGAATTCCACGAGATAGCGCTGTCAATCACGCGAAGAAACGTTTAAGCATCGTAAGACAGCAGCTTTGCGCACCGGTTCTGCGACGGCGTCCAGATCATGCTTTGAGCCAAGAGCAGCAGCTGAAGAGCGTCGCGGGCTGCGCGACAAATGTGCCTGGATGCCAGGTATGAATCTGAACAGTATGGGTTTAAAGTTTCACGATGCAGGCTACCGCAAGCAGGTGGCGCCAAGATCCTGCCCCTGATGTACATGGTCTACCTGATCTGTTAGGCACCTAGGTGAGCCGATTCATTGCCGTGATGCACGGATGGCACGTTGAGAGTAAAGGCTTCGATGCCCCTGAGCTAACCGCCAGCGCTGCCCAGGGCGCGATGACGAAGCATGTCTGATATTCAGACCACGACCGAACCGGTGGTCAGGCAGCGCTACGCCTGCTGCGGATGCCGTGGGCATATCGACCCTGCGCAGCGCTACCAACTGGCGGCTGGCGGGTCGAAGCTGAGTACCAGGCATATGGAAAAGCCAAAAAGGCCCGGCTCATGGCTCGCACCGAAGAAGCTAGGTCCGGCACCATTTTTTGGCCTGAGGAGGCTCAAATGGCACACACAGAAGGAATTGACCGCCTGCTTCGCCTGCCGGACGTGCTCCGGATCACTGGCATGGGTCGCAACACGGTGTACACACGAATAAAGGAAGGCACCTTCCCAAAACAGGTTAAGATAGGGCCGAAATCCGTTGCTTGGCGCCAGTCTGAATCAACGAATGGATGGCCTCGCTGAACCCCAGCAGCGACCAATCAGTACACTGATCAGTACACCCAGACGCAAGATCAAGCTCAAGCCCTTACCCCACAAGCTTTACAGGTCCACTAGTGGAAATTTTCAAAGAGTTCACCTTCGAGTCCGCTCACCGCCTGCCCAACGTCCCCGAAGGACACAAATGCGGTCGCCTGCACGGCCATTCGTTCAAGGTCGCCCTGCACCTGACCGGCCCGCTCGACCCGCACACCGGCTGGATCCGTGACTTCGCCGAGGTCAAGGCGATCTTCAAGCCGATCTACGAACGGCTCGACCACAACTACCTGAACGACATTCCCGGCCTGGAAAACCCCACCAGCGAAGTCATCGCCAAGTGGATCTGGGAACAGGTCAAGCCGCTGCTGCCGGAGCTGTCGAAAGTGCGTATCCACGAGACCTGCACCAGCGGTTGCGAATACACCGGCGACTGAACCTGCCAGCGTCTGCCTGTGCGAGAGCAGCCTTGTGCTGCTCCCGCACAGGTGCTAACCGATGGCATCGCGTAGAAAGCTCGGGGCGATGTAGCGCTGGTAGTGCGCCTCCGACAACAGGAAGAACTCCCGGTCGATGGCATCGCGCAACTGCGGCAGCTCCCAATCGCGGAACTCCGGCAGCAGGGCCATGCCGTAGGCTTCCAGGTCACGGATCATACGGGCACCGCGGGCGATCAACTGGTAGGCCCAGCAGTATTCGGACTGGTGTGCAAGAAAGCGGATCGAGCGCTGTTCGAGCTGCTCGCGCAAACGGTCTTTGTCGAACACTTCAAGCTTGGCCATCATCACCTGCACCAGCAACTGCTCCAGGCGCAGCCAGACTGCACGCTTCTGCTCCTCGTCATAACCGTTCCAATTGATCACTTCATGGTGAAAGCGCTTGCAGCCACGGCAGACGGTGTCTCCGTAGACAGTTGAGCAAAGGCCGACGCAAGGGGTCTTGATGGACTGATTGGACATGGAAAAACAACGGCTTGGCGGTGGAACACGGCTTCATGTTAGCCCTTTGTCTAACCGGGGTCACTCGTTAAAGTCATCGTCGGCAACTTACCTTCCGTGCTTTTTTGCCGTAGAATCATCCCGCCTTTTCAAGGCAACAATGTCCGTTGGAAGCTGTTTTCAAAGCGTCACGAGCACAGTTCATCCGGTAGAACGGTGTTGGCCCAGGTCATGCCCCCTCGCATGACCCGCGCCAACCCCTCATCAACGCTCCGTTCTACAGGCGTAAAACTTTGAAAGCAGCTTCTGTAAGGATTCTCTGCGACCCTGGCTGGACGGCTCAAAAAGCCGTGATCCGCGCATGGGTGCAGGGAATGCTGGATGAGCGTCCCGGACTCCCTTTAGGGACCACTGATGAGGGTAATAACTGTGCTTGAAGCCTACCGCAAACACATCGAAGAGCGTGCCGCCCTGGGTATCGTGCCCCAGCCGCTGAACGCCGAACAAACTGCAGGCCTGGTCGAGCTGCTGAAAAACCCGCCGGCCGGCGAAGAAGCCTTCCTCGTAGACCTGATCACCAACCGCGTTCCGCCAGGAGTCGACGAAGCTGCCTACGTCAAGGCCGCGTTCCTCTCCGCTGTCGCCAAGGGCGAAGCCAAGTCGCCACTGATCGACCGCAAGCACGCCACTGAACTGCTGGGCACCATGCAGGGCGGCTACAACATCGAGACGCTGGTCGCGCTGCTGGACGACGCCGAACTGGGCGCCGTCGCGGGCGAACAGCTCAAGCACACCCTGCTGATGTTCGATGCCTTCCACGACGTGGCCGAAAAAGCCAAGGCCGGCAACGTACACGCCAAGGCCGTCCTGGAGTCCTGGGCTGCCGGCGAGTGGTTCACCTCGCGCCCAGCCATCGCCGACAAGTACACCCTGACCGTATTCAAGGTGCCAGGCGAAACCAACACCGATGACCTGTCCCCTGCCCCGGACGCCTGGTCGCGCCCTGACATCCCACTGCACGCCCTGGCCATGCTGAAGATGGCCCGCGACGGCATCGAGCCTTCGCAGCCAGGTTCGGTCGGCCCACTGGCCCAGATCGAAGCGGTCAAGGCCAAGGGCTTCCCGGTTGCCTACGTCGGTGACGTGGTCGGCACCGGCTCCTCGCGTAAATCCGCCACCAACTCGGTGCTGTGGTTCTTCGGCGACGACATCCCGTACGTGCCGAACAAGCGCGCCGGTGGTTTCTGCTTCGGCACCAAGATCGCCCCGATCTTCTACAACACCATGGAAGACGCCGGCGCCCTGCCGATCGAATTCGACTGCACCAACCTGGCCATGGGCGATGTCATCGACGTCTACCCGTTCAAAGGTGAAGTCAAGCGTCACGACAGCGGCGAGCTGGTCACCACCTTCGAACTGAAAACCGAAGTGCTGCTGGACGAAGTCCGCGCCGGCGGCCGTATCCCGCTGATCGTCGGCCGTGGCCTGACCGAAAAAGCCCGTGCCGAACTGGGCCTGGGTGCTTCGGACCTGTTCAAGAAACCAGAACAGCCTGCCGACACCGGCAAGGGCTTCACCCTGGCACAGAAGATGGTCGGTCGCGCTTGCGGCCTGCCGGAAGGCCAAGGCGTACGCCCGGGTGCCTACTGCGAACCGAAGATGACCACCGTCGGTTCCCAGGACACCACCGGCCCGATGACCCGTGACGAGCTGAAGGACCTGGCATGCCTGGGCTTCTCCGCCGACCTGGTCATGCAGTCGTTCTGCCACACCGCGGCCTACCCGAAACCGATCGACGTCAACACCCACCACACCCTGCCGGACTTCATCCGCACCCGTGGCGGCGTGTCCCTGCGTCCAGGCGACGGCATCATCCACAGCTGGCTGAACCGCATGCTGCTGCCTGACACCGTCGGCACCGGTGGCGACTCGCACACCCGCTTCCCGATCGGCATCTCGTTCCCGGCCGGTTCCGGCCTGGTCGCCTTCGCCGCTGCCACCGGCGTCATGCCGCTGGACATGCCGGAGTCGGTACTGGTGCGCTTCAAGGGCAAGCTGCAACCGGGCATCACCCTGCGTGACCTGGTCCACGCCATCCCTTACTACGCCATCCAGAAGGGCCTGCTGACCGTCGAGAAGAAAGGCAAGAAGAACGCCTTCTCCGGCCGCATCCTGGAAATCGAAGGCCTGGACGAGCTGACCGTCGAGCAGGCGTTCGAGCTGTCCGACGCCTCGGCCGAGCGTTCGGCTGCCGGTTGCACCATCAAGCTGCCGGAAAAGGCCATCGCCGAGTACCTGCAGTCGAACATCACCCTGCTGCGCTGGATGATCAGCGAAGGCTACGGCGACGCTCGCACCATGGAGCGCCGTGCACAAGCGATGGAAGCCTGGCTGGCTAACCCTGAGCTGCTGTCGGCCGACGCCGATGCCGAATACGCCGAGATCATCGAAATCGACCTGGCCGACGTCAAGGAGCCTGTACTCTGCGCGCCGAACGACCCGGACGACGCCCGCCTGCTGTCGCAGGTACAAGGCGAGAAGATCGACGAAGTGTTCATCGGTTCGTGCATGACCAACATCGGTCACTTCCGCGCTGCCGGCAAGCTGCTGGACAAGGTCAAGGGCGGTATCCCGACCCGTCTGTGGCTGGCGCCGCCAACCAAGATGGACGCCCACCAGCTGACCGAGGAAGGCTACTACGGCATCTACGGCAAGGCTGGCGCGCGCATGGAAATGCCAGGCTGCTCGCTGTGCATGGGTAACCAGGCACGTGTGCAGACCGGTTCGACCGTGGTCTCCACCTCGACCCGTAACTTCCCGAACCGTCTGGGCGATGCCACCAACGTCTACCTGGCGTCGGCGGAGCTGGCTGCAGTCGCATCGATCCTCGGCAAGCTGCCGACCGTCGAAGAGTACCTGCAGTACGCCAAGGATATCGACAGCATGGCTGCCGACGTCTACCGCTACCTGAGCTTCGACCAGATCGCCGAGTTCCGTGAAGCGGCGGCCAACGCCAAGATCCCGGTGGTTCAGGCGTAAGCCGAGCAGTCGGTTGTAAATGAAAAGCCCCGGTAGAAATACCGGGGCTTTTTCGTGGCTGGGCGATTGTGGAGTGAGTGGAGGCCCTATCGCCAAACCCAGGGTTAGAAGGCGTCGCCAGGCACCCTCACCCACCCTTCCATCAACACCCGCGCACTGCGGCTCATGATGGCCTTGGTCACCGTCCACTGTCCGTCTATCTGCTGCGCCTCGGCGCCCACCCGCAGGGTGCCGGACGGGTGACCGAAACGCACCGCACTGCGTTCGCCGCCACCTGCGGCAAGATTGACCAACGTACCCGGAATCGCTGCAGCCGTGCCGATAGCCACCGCCGCCGTCCCCATCATGGCGTGATGCAGCTTGCCCATCGACAGCGCCCGCACCACCAGGTCGATATCGCCAGCCGCCACGGCCTTGCCGCTGGAAGCGGTGTAAGACGTAGCGGGCGCGACGAAAGCGACCTTTGGCGTGTGCTGGCGGCCAGCGGCCTGATCGATGTGCTCGATCAGCCCCATGCGCACCGCACCATGGGCGCGAATGGTCTCGAAACGCGCCAGCGCGGCGGCATCGCCATTGATCGCATCCTGAAGCTCGGTACCGGTGTAACCGATGTCGGCGGCATTGACGAAGATGGTCGGGATGCCGGCATTGATCAGGGTCGCCTTGAACGTGCCGACACCCGGCACCTCGAGGTCGTCAACCAGGTTGCCGGTAGGGAACATCGCCCCACTGCCCTCGCCGTCTTCATCGGCTGCAGGGTCGAGGAACTCCAGTTGCACTTCCGCTGCCGGGAAGGTCACGCCATCGAGCTCGAAGTCGCCGGTTTCCTGCACCTCACCCTCGGTGATCGGCACGTGGGCAACGATGGTCTTGCCGATATTGGCCTGCCAGATGCGCACGGTCGCCATGCCGTTACGCGGAATGCGTGCCGGATCCACCAGGCCACTGGCGATGGCGAACGAACCGACGGCCGCCGACAGGTTGCCGCAGTTGCCGCTCCAGTCGACGAAGGCCTTGTCGATGGCGACCTGGCCGAACAGATAGTCGACATCGTGATCGGCCTTGATGCTTGGCGAAAGAATCACGGTCTTGCTGGTGCTGGAAGTCGCACCGCCCATACCGTCGATCTGCTTGCCATAGGGGTCGGGGCTGCCGATCACCCGCAACAGCAGGGCATCGCGCGCAGGGCCTGGCACCTGGGCGCGCTCGGGGAGGTCTTGCAGGCGGAAGAACACGCCCTTGCTGGTGCCACCACGGATGTAGGTGGCGGGGATTTTCACTTGCGCTACAGATGCCATGAGCACTCATCCTTCAAGGCCCCACACGTCCCCTATGGGAGCGGGCTTGCCCCGCGATGGCGTCAGAACAGACAGCGATATTGCTCCTGCTGACGCAATCGCGGGACAAGCCCGCTCCTACAGGGTGAAGGCGGGGTTCAGGTCATTAGGCCGTCGCTTCGAGGAAGTCCTGGGCAAAGCGCTGCAGCACCCCGCCCGCCTCGTAGATCGACACTTCTTCAGCGGTGTCCAGGCGGCAGGTCACCGGCACTTCGACACGCTCGCCATCGCGGCGGGTTACCACCAGCGTCAGGGTTGCGCGCGGCGTGCGCGCACCGACCACATCGTAGGTCTCGCTGCCGTCCAGGCCCAGGGTCACGCGCGTGGTGCCCGGCTGAAACTCCAGCGGCAACACGCCCATGCCGATCAGGTTGGTGCGGTGGATGCGCTCGAAGCCCTCGGCGACGATCGCCTCGACGCCCGCCAAACGCACGCCCTTGGCCGCCCAGTCCCGCGACGAGCCCTGCCCGTAGTCGGCACCGGCGACGATGATCAGCGGCTGCTTACGCGCCATGTAGGTCTCGATCGCTTCCCACATGCGCGTCACCTTGCCTTCCGGCTCGATGCGCGCCAGCGACCCCTGCTTCACGCTGCCGTCTTCCTTGCGCACCATTTCGTTGAACAGCTTGGGGTTGGCGAAGGTCGCCCGCTGCGCGGTGAGGTGGTCGCCGCGGTGGGTGGCGTAGGAGTTGAAGTCCTCCTCCGGCAGGCCCATCTTCGCCAGGTACTCGCCAGCAGCGCTGTCGAGCATGATGGCGTTCGACGGCGACAGGTGGTCGGTGGTGATGTTGTCCGGCAATACCGCCAGCGGACGCATGCCGCGCAGGGTGCGCTCACCGGCCAGGGCGCCTTCCCAGTAAGGGGGGCGACGGATGTAGGTGCTCATCGGGCGCCATTCGTACAGCGGCGCAACCTTCGGCCCCTTGTCTTCCTCGATGGTGAACATCGGGATATACACCTGGCGGAACTGCTCGGGCTTGACCGAGGCACGCACCACTGCGTCGATCTCTTCGTCGCTTGGCCAGATATCCTTCAGACGGATCTCCTTGCCGTCGACCACACCGAGCACATCCTTCTCGATATCGAAGCGGATGGTGCCGGCGATGGCGTAGGCCACCACCAGCGGCGGCGACGCCAGGAACGCCTGCTTCGCGTAGGGATGAATGCGCCCGTCGAAGTTACGGTTGCCCGAGAGCACTGCAGTGGCATAGAGATCACGGTCGATGATCTCCTGCTGGATCACCGGGTCCAGTGCGCCAGACATACCGTTGCAGGTGGTGCAGGCGAAGGCAACGATACCGAAGCCCAACTGCTCGAGCTCCTGCTCCAGGCCCGCCTCCTTCAGATACAGCTGCACAGCCTTGGAGCCCGGCGCCAGCGACGACTTGACCCAGGGCTTGCGCACCAGGCCGAGCCGGTTGGCGTTGCGCGCCAGCAGGCCGGCGGCGATGACGTTGCGCGGGTTGCTGGTGTTGGTGCAACTGGTGATGGCGGCGATGATCACTGCACCGTCAGGCATCTGTCCTGGCACTTCTTCCCAAGCCCCTGCAATGCCCTTTGCCGCCAGATCGCTGGTGGCCACGCGGGCGTGAGGGTTGGACGGGCCGGCCATGTTGCGCACTACACTCGACAGGTCGAAGGTCAGCGTGCGCTCGTACTCGGCCTTGGCCAGGCTGCCGGCCCAGAGGCCTGCGACCTTGGCGTAGGTCTCGACCAGTTGCACCTGCTGGTCGTCACGACCGGTCAGGCGCAGGTAGTCGATGGTCTGCTGGTCGATGGCGAACATCGCCGCGGTGGCGCCGTATTCAGGTGCCATGTTGGAAATGGTGGCGCGGTCGCCCAGGGTCAGCGCCCGGGCACCCTCGCCATGGAATTCGAGGTAGGCGCCAACCACTTTCTGCTTGCGCAGGAACTCGGTCAGGGCCAACACCAGGTCGGTGGCGGTGATGTTCGGTGCCAGTCGGCCGGTCAGCTCGACGCCAACGATTTCCGGCAGGCGCATCCACGAGGCGCGACCCAGCATGACGTTCTCGGCCTCAAGGCCACCCACGCCGATGGCGATCACGCCCAGGGCGTCCACATGCGGTGTGTGGCTGTCGGTGCCGACGCAGGTGTCCGGGTAGGCCACGCCGCGATCGCTGTGGATCACCGGCGACATCTTCTCCAGGTTGATCTGGTGCATGATGCCGTTGCCCGGCTGGATCACATCAACGTTCTTGAACGCCTGCTTGGTCCAGTTGATGAAGTGGAAACGGTCTTCGTTGCGTCGGTCTTCGATGGCGCGGTTCTTCTCGAATGCCTGCGGATCGAAGCCGCCGCACTCCACGGCCAGCGAGTGGTCGACGATCAATTGCACCGGCACCACCGGATTGACCTGGGCCGGATCGCCACCCTTGTCGGCGATGGCATCGCGCAGGCCAGCCAGGTCGACCAGGGCGGTCTGGCCGAGAATGTCGTGACACACCACGCGCGCCGGGAACCAGGGGAAGTCGAGGTCGCGCTTGCGTTCGATCAATTGCCCGAGCGAGGCGTCGAGGGTGGCCGGATCGCAGCGGCGCACAAGGTTTTCGGCGAGCACGCGGGAAGTATAGGGAAGCCCGTCGTAGGCGCCGGGCTTGATCGCCTCGACCGCCGCGCGGGTGTCGAAATAGTCCAGGGTGGTGCCTGGCAGGTTCTTGCGGTATGCGGTGTTCATCATGGAATCAGGCTCGTTCACAGGATTCGGAAGGTTTCACCGCCCCTGTGGGAGCGGGCTTGCCCGCGAATGCGTCAGCAGGTGCGAAGCGGTTGCCCGAACGGACGCATTCGCGGGCAAGCCCGCACCCACAGGGGAAACGGGTTGCCTCTCTATATCTATTCAGCGCTTGTCGATCGGCACGAACTGGCGCTGCTCGACGCCGGTGTACTCGGCGCTCGGGCGGATGATGCGGTTGTTGGCACGCTGTTCGAACACGTGCGCCGCCCAGCCGGTCAGGCGCGAGCAGACGAAGATCGGGGTGAACAGCTTGGTCGGGATGCCCATGAAGTGATACGCCGAGGCATGGTAGAAATCGGCGTTGGGGAACAAGCGCTTCTGCTCCCACATGGTCTTGTCGATGGCCTCGGACACCGGGTACAGCACCTTGTCGCCCACTTCGTCGGCCAACTGCTTCGACCAACCCTTGATCACCTCGTTGCGCGGGTCGGACTCTTTGTAGATGGCGTGGCCGAAGCCCATGATCTTGTCCTTGCGCTCAAGCATGCGCAGCAGTTCGGCAGCGGCCTCCTGCGGGCTCTGGAAGCGCTCGATCAGCTCCATCGCCGCCTCGTTGGCGCCGCCGTGCAGCGGCCCGCGCAGCGAGCCGATGGCTGCCGTGACGCAGGAGTACAGGTCCGACAGGGTCGAGGCACAGACCCGTGCGGTGAAGGTCGAGGCGTTGAATTCGTGCTCGGCGTAGAGGATCAGCGAGACGTTCATCACCTTCACGTGCAGGTCGCTGGGCTTCTTGCCATGCAGCAGGTGCAGGAAGTGGCCACCGAGGGTGTCCTCGTCACTGCTGCAGTCGATACGCACACCGTGGTGGGTGAAGCGGTACCAGTAGCACATCACCGCCGGGAACAGCGCCAGCAGGCGATCGGTCTTGTCGCGCTGGGCGTCGAAGGTCAGCTCCGGCTCCAGGGTACCGAGCACCGAGCAACCGGTGCGCATCACATCCATTGGATGGGCGTCGCGCGGAATACGCTCGAGCACTTCCTTGAGCGCTTGCGGCAGGTCGCGCAGGCCCTTGAGCTTGTGCTTGTAGTCGGCCAGCTCGGACTTGCTCGGCAGTTCACCATAGAGCAGCAGGTAGGCGACTTCCTCGAACTCGGCGCCAGCGGCCAGGTCGCGCACATCGTAGCCACGATAGGTCAGGCCGGCACCGGCCTGGCCGACGGTCGACAGCGCGGTCTGCCCGGCCACCTGGCCACGCAGGCCGGCACCACTGAGTACTTTTGCTTCGGCCATGGTGTTTCTCCTTTCTTGAATTTGTTATGAAGTCGTTCTGGCTAATCTGCAGCGATCGCATCGGCCCTATCGCGGGACAAGCCCGCTCCTACAGAGGACTGCGTGATCCTTGTGGGAGCGGGCTTGCCCCGCGATGGGGCCGACACCGCCGGCATGGCTTACCCTTTCTTCTGCGCAAACAGCGCATCGAGGCTCTGCTCGAACGCGTGATAACCAATGGCATCGTAGAGCTCCATGCGAGTCTGCATGGTGTCGATCACATTCTTTTGAGTACCGTCGCGGCGCAGGGCGGCGTAGACGTTCTCGGCAGCCTTGTTCATGGCGCGGAACGCCGACAGTGGATACAGCACCAGCGATACATCGACCGACGCCAGCTCGTCGGTGGTGTACAGCGGCGTGGCACCGAACTCGGTGATATTGGCCAGGATCGGCGCCTTCACCCGGTCGGCGAAGGTCTTGTACATCTGCAGCTCGGTGATGGCTTCGGGGAAGATCATGTCGGCGCCGGCCTCGACGCACGCCTGGGCACGGTCCAATGCCGCATTCAAGCCTTCCACCGCCAGGGCGTCGGTACGCGCCATGATCACGAAGCTGTCGTCAGTACGCGCATCCACTGCCGCCTTGATACGGTCGACCATCTCCTGCTGCGAGACGATCTCTTTGTTCGGCCGATGACCACAGCGCTTGGCACCGACCTGATCCTCGATGTGAATGGCCGCAGCGCCGAACTTGCTCATCGAGCGCACCGTGCGGGCGACGTTGAACGCCGAGGCACCAAAGCCGGTGTCGACATCCACCAGCAGCGGCAGATCGCACACATCGGTGATCCGGCGGACATCGGTCAGCACGTCGTCCAGCCCACTGATGCCCAGGTCCGGCAGGCCCAGGGAGCCGGCAGCGACACCGCCACCGGACAGGTAGATGGCCTTGAACCCGGCGCGCTTGGCCAGCAGCGCATGGTTGGCGTTGATGGCTCCGACTACCTGCAGCGGATGCTCGGCGGCTACGGCGTCGCGAAAACGCTGACCGGGGGTGCTCTTCACAGTCATGACTCACCTCGTGGGCTGTTGTTGTGGGCGTCCTGGTAGTGACGCTCGATATTGCGCTTGGACGCACCGATATGGCGGCGCATCAGGAGTTCGGCCAGCTCGCCGTCACGGTCGGCGATGGCATCGAGTATGCGGTGGTGTTCGGCGAAGGCCTGGCGCGGACGGTTGGGGGTGGCCGAGAACTGGATGCGATACATGCGCACCAACTGGTACAGCTCGCCGCAGAGCATCTTGACCAGGGTCTGGTTGCCGCTGCCCTGGATGATTCGATAGTGGAAGTCGAAATCGCCTTCCTGCTGGTAGTAGCCAAGCCCAGCCTGGAATGCCGCATCGCGCTCGTGGGTGTCGAGCACCTGGCGCAGTTCGTCGATCTGGGCCACTGTCATGCGCTCAGCGGCCAGCCTGCAGGCCATGCCTTCGAGCGATTCGCGGATTTCGTACAGCTCTATCAGCTCGGCATGGTTGAGCGATACCACCCGCGCACCGACATGCGGCACACGCACCAGCAGGCGCTGACCCTCGAGGCGATGAATGGCCTCGCGCAGCGGGCCGCGGCTGATGCCGTAGGTGCGGGCCAGCTCCGGCTCGGAAATCTTGCTGCCCGGGGCGATATCCCCCTTCACGATGGCCGCCTGGATGCGCCGAAAGACATTCTCTGAAAGCGTTTCGGACTCATCTGCAACCGGTGCGAGGGCCTGAGGGGCTTCAAGCATGATTGTCGACACCTTGCAAATTGATAGCGCCAAAACTAGCCAAATGAAGGCGCATAGTCAAAGACAAAAACAACATTGTCGACAATTGTCTAATAACGAACTTACCCCGCACTGTCGCGGTCTCATCGCAGCGCGCTGGCGTCAAGACGTCGGCGTGATAGAATGCCGCGCTTCCCAAGGATTACGGATAGTGTGCCTGTCATCATTTCATGCTGTTGACAGATGAACGAGGCGCTTGCGCCCTGCCCCGAACACAGACAGCACCGCGCCAGGACTATGAGACCCACGTTTTATTCACTGTTGTTCAGCCTCGCCTTGCTGCCGGCGCTTGGCCATGCGGCCGAAAAGACCGTGTACGGCCTGAACGAATACGCCCGCCTGGGCGATCTCGACCTTGAAGTGGCCGCCAAGCTCGACACCGGCGCCAAGACCGCCTCGCTCAGCGCACGCGACATCAAGCGCTTCAAGCGCGATGGCGAAAGCTGGGTGCGCTTCTACCTGGCCATCGACGCCGCCCACAAGCACCCCATCGAACGCCCACTGGCCCGCGTCAGCAAGATCAAGCGGCGTGCCGGTGACTACGACCCGGACGAAGGCAAGGCCTACACCGCCCGTCCGGTGATCGAACTGAACATCTGCATGGGCCAGGCCCTGCGCACCATCGAAGTCAACCTCACCGACCGCAGCGCCTTCCAGTTCCCGCTGCTGATTGGCTCCGAGGCACTCAAGCACTTCGACGCGCTGGTCGACCCCAGCCTCAAATACGCCGCCGGCAAACCTGCCTGTGCCACCGAAGCTCCCAAAGTAGAGTAATTCCGATGCGCTCTCTTACCCTGCACCTGAAAGTCCTGATCACCATCCTGGTGCTGCTGGGCGTGACGGTCACCTGCTACCAGATCTTCATCCTGGGCATCCCGGTGACCGAAGACGAGACCGACGATCTGTGGAACATCGACGCCAAGGTCGAGTTCGTCGCCAGTCCCAAGGACCCGGTGAAGATCCAGATGTTCGTGCCGCCGCTGAACCGCGACTACGTGAGCCTCAACGAGAGCTTCATCTCCAACAACTACGGGGTCAGCGTCAATCGCACCGACGGCAATCGCAAGGTCACCTGGTCGGCTCGCCGCGCCAGTGGCAACCAGACCCTTTACTACCGCCTGGTCCTGACCAAGCGCTACAGCACCGAGAAAGCCAAGATCAAGGGTCCGACCTTCCGTGACAGCCTGGCGGTCGAAGGCCCCGAAAAGATCGCCGCCGAAGCACTGATGGCACCGATTCGCCAACACTCTGCCGACGTCGAGACCTTCGTCAGCGAAACCATCAAGCGTGTCAACAACGCCAACGACGACAACGCCAAGCTGCTGCTGGCCGGCGACAACTCCCCCATGAAGAAAGCCCAGGTCATCGACCTGCTGCTGTCGATCGCCCACGTGCCGATGGAAAAGGTCCATACCATCCGCCTGGTTGCCGACACCCCGCAGAGCCCTGAGCTGTGGCTCCGCAGCTTCAACGGCAACGCCTGGCTGTACTTCAACCCGGAAACCGGCGAGCAAGGCCTGCCCAGTGACCGCCTGCTGTGGTGGACCGGCGATGAAAACCTGATCACCGTCGATGGTGGCAAGAAGGCCACCGTCACCTTCAGCATGAACAACAGCGAGATGAACGCCATCCGCCTGGCCAAGCTGACCGACGAGAACACCGATGCCGACTTCCTCGAATACTCCCTGTACGGCCTGCCGCTGCAAACCCAGCAGACCTTCATGATCATGGTGATGATCCCGATCGGCGTGCTGGTCATCCTCGTACTGCGCAACCTGATCGGCATTCAGACCCTCGGCACCTTCACCCCGGTGTTGATTGCCCTGGCCTTCCGCGAAACGCAGCTAGGCTTCGGCATCGTGCTGTTCACGGTGATCACCGCCCTGGGCCTTTCGCTGCGCTCCTATCTTGAACACCTGAAGCTGCAGATGCTGCCCCGCCTGTCGGTGGTGCTGACCTTCGTCGTGGTGCTGATCGCTGCGATCAGCCTGTTCAGCCACAAGCTGGGCCTGGAGCGCGGGCTGTCGGTGGCGCTGTTCCCGATGGTGATCCTGACCATGACCATCGAGCGCCTGTCGATCACCTGGGAAGAACGTGGCGGCGGCCATGCGATGAAAGTCGCCGTCGGCACCCTGTTCGCAGCCTCGCTGGCGCACCTGCTGATGACCGTGCCGGAAGCCGTGTACTTCGTCTTCACCTTCCCGGCCGTGCTGCTGATCCTGGTGGGCTTCATGCTGGCGATGGGTCGCTATCGCGGCTACCGCCTGACCGAGCTCGTTCGCTTCAAGGCATTCCTGAAGAAGGCTGACGCCTGATGTTCGGACTGATCAAGACGTGGAAAGCCCTGGAGGCCCGGGGCATCATGGGTATCAACCGGCGCAACGCGGACTATGTTCTGAAGTACAACAAACGCCACCTGTACCCGATCGTCGACGACAAGATCATCACCAAGGAGCGCGCACTGGCGGCCGGTATCCATGTGCCGGAGATGTACGGCATCATCGAAACCGAAAAAGAGATCGAAAAGCTCGACGAGATCATCGGCGGGCGTAGCGACTTCGTGATCAAGCCAGCGCAGGGCGCTGGCGGCGATGGCATCCTGGTAGTCGCCGACCGCTTCGAGGACCGTTATCGCACGGTCTCTGGCAAGATCATCAGCCATGAGGAAATCGAGCACCAGATCTCGAGCATTCTCACCGGGCTGTATTCGCTGGGTGGGCACCGCGACCGAGCCCTGATCGAGTACCGCGTCACCCCCGACCAGATTTTCAAGAGCATCAGCTACGAAGGCGTGCCTGACATCCGCATCATCGTGCTGATGGGCTACCCCGTGATGGCCATGCTGCGCCTGCCGACCCGCCAGTCCGGCGGCAAGGCCAACCTGCACCAGGGTGCGATCGGCGTCGGCGTGGACCTCGCCACTGGCGTCACCCTGCGCGGCACCTGGCTGAACCGGATCATCAGCAAACACCCGGACACCACCAACGCAGTGGACGGCGTGCAGCTGCCGAACTGGGACGGCTTCATGAAGCTGGCTGCCAGTTGCTACGAGCTGTGCGGGCTGGGCTACATCGGCGTGGACATGGTGCTGGACCAGGACAAGGGCCCGCTGATCCTGGAGCTCAACGCCCGCCCCGGCCTGAACATCCAGATCGCCAACGACTGCGGCCTGACCCAGCGCACCCACGCCATCGAGGCGCATATCGAGGCGCTGGCCAAGGACGGCATCAGCGAAGATGCCGAGACTCGCGTGCGGGTGGCACAGGGGCTGTTCGGCCACGTCGTCCAGCAATGACTCCAGCACAGGCCGTCCCTGCAGGGGCGGCCTGCTCCAACTGGTGCTAGGCACTTTTCCTACAGCGGCCTACAATCCCCCTCCTTGATTTTCATCGCCGTCCATTCCGATGCCGACCTGTACGCTGCACCCCCTGCCCTACCAGCCCGATCCTGCGCATTACTTCAGCCGCTTGCGCCTGGCCCCCGGCGCCATCCTGCTCGACAGCGCCCGTCCGGTCGCCGAGCGCGGGCGCTTCGACCTGTTCAGTGCCTGGCCGCTGCAACAACTGCAAGCACAGAACGGCGAAAGCGGCGAAAGCTATCTGCAGCGGTTGCGCGAGGCGCTGGCGGGACTTGGCGAGGCTACGCTGCCCGAGGGCAGCAAACTGCCGTTCGCCGGCGGACTGATCGGCTACCTGAGCTATGACTTCGGCCGGCGCCTGGAGCATCTACCGCACCTGGCGACAGACGACCTCGGCCTGCCCGATGCGCAACTGGGCCTGTACGCCTGGGCTGCCATCACCGACCACCAGCTGCGCACCAGCCAACTGGTGTTCCATCCCGCCTTGCCCAGCAGCGAACGCGAGCGCCTGATCCGCCTGTTCGAGGGCGATGACAGGTCACCCAACGGAACCTTCAAGCTGCTCGCGCCCATGCAGGGCGACCTTCGTGCCGAGCAGTACCACGCGGCCTTCGATCAGGTACAACGCTACATCCACGCCGGAGACTGCTACCAGATCAACCTCACGCAGCGCTTTCGCGCCCCCTGCCAGGGCGACCCGTGGCAGGCGTACCAAGCGCTGCGCAGCGCCTGCCCGACGCCCTTCTCCGGCTTCCAGCAGTTGAGCCCAGACAGCGCACTGCTGAGTTTTTCGCCAGAGCGCTTCATCCGAGTCAATCAGGGCGACGTCGAGACTCGCCCAATCAAAGGCACCCGCCCACGCTCGCCAGACCCGGAGCAAGACCTGCGCAACGCTCGCGAGTTGCAAGCCAGCACCAAGGATCGCTCGGAGAACCTGATGATCGTCGACCTGCTGCGCAACGACATCGGCCGTACCTGCGAGATCGGTTCGGTGAAGGTGCCGGAATTGTTCAGCCTGGAGAGCTACCCCAACGTCCACCACCTGGTCAGCAGCGTCACCGGACGCCTGGCCGTCGGCAAGGATGCATTGGACCTGATCGCCGGCAGTTTCCCCGGCGGCTCGATCACCGGGGCTCCGAAGATCCGCGCCATGCAGATCATCGATGAACTGGAGCCGACACGCCGGGCACTGTACTGCGGGTCGCTGCTATACGTTGACGTGCGCGGCGAGATGGACAGCTCGATCGCCATCCGCAGCCTGCTGATCAAGGATGGCCAGGTCAGTTGCTGGGGCGGTGGCGCCGTGGTGGCTGATTCGGCGTGGGAGGCCGAATACGAGGAGTCGATCGCCAAGGTGCGGGTGTTGATGGAGACCTTGCAGGGCCTATAGCCGATGATTCGCCTGTAGGAGCGGCGGTTCGGCGCCCCGACTTGCCCGCGAAGCAGGCACCCTCTATTCGAGCCCGTCTACCCCGCCATTTTTTGTTACCATCGCCCCATTACGAGCGCACAGCGCCATACACACGATGGAAACCGCCTGATGAGCCAACCCTTCGACGTCGCCGCCCTGGCCGCGACCTATGCCAGCAAGTCCCCGCAGGACATTCTCAAGCTCGCCTTCGAACACTTCGGCGACGACCTGTGGATCTCTTTCAGCGGTGCCGAGGACGTGGTGCTGGTAGACATGGCCTGGAAGCTGAACAAGCAAGTCAAGGTGTTCAGCCTCGACACCGGTCGCCTGCACCCGGAAACCTATCGCTTCATCGACCAGGTTCGCGAGCAGTACAACCTGCCAATCGAAATCCTCAGCCCGGATCGCGCCAAGCTCGATCCTTTCGTCAAGGAAAAGGGCCTGTTCAGCTTCTACAAGGATGGCCATGGCGAATGCTGTGGCATCCGCAAGATCGAGCCGCTGCGTCGCAAGCTGGCCACCGTCAGCGCCTGGGCCACCGGCCAGCGCCGCGATCAGAGCCCTGGCACCCGCAGCCAGGTCGCGGCACTGGAGATCGATTCGGCGTTCTCCACGCCCGAACGCACCCTGTACAAGTTCAACCCCCTGGCGCAGATGAGCAGCGCGGAAGTCTGGGGTTATATCCGCATGCTCGAGCTGCCGTACAACAGCCTGCACGAACGCGGCTTCATCAGCATCGGCTGCGAACCCTGCACCCGCCCGGTGCTGCCGAACCAGCACGAGCGTGAAGGACGCTGGTGGTGGGAAGAGTCGACTCAAAAGGAATGCGGGCTGCACGCCGGCAACCTGATCAGCAAGGCCTGAAAACAAACGGGGCAAGCCCGCACCTACACAAAACCTGTAGGAGCGGGCTTGCCCCGCGATGGGCC
>NZ_JABWRO010000190.1:0-5787 GCF_014268985.1 Pseudomonas sp. RW10S2
GGGGGGGGGCCAACAAGACCACCGCGGGTTGACGCGGTGTGTCGGACGGATTCAGGCAGCCGCAGGGCTGCGGTAGGCGTCAATGGACAGCGAGCGAGGTATCCGGCGGGCGAGCATGGCGGCAGTGCCACAGGGCCCAGAAGGCGAGGATGATGTGGACCAGCGGATTTTCACCGGCGCGGGCGCTGACCTTCGGCAGCGAAGGGCGTGACAGCGGGGGCGCGGTGATCGGGTCGGGAATCATGCCCTGGATACTCACATGATGGGTAAGGTTGATTAAAGTGGTGAGTGGTGATGTTTAGATCGGTTTTGGCTAAACATTGTGTTGATCCGCTCGGCTCTGTCGCGGCATAGACCCACTCCTGCACGGGCTGCTCTTGCGTAGGAGCGGGCTTGCCCGCGAAGGGGCCGGTACAGGCAGCAGAGAACCCACAAATCTGCGACAATCGCCCATCCCCACGAATGCCGATCATGCAAAAGCAGGCTCACCTGCATCATCAGAAAGCCCCATGACTGACCACGCCATCGACAAACTGCTGCAAAACCTCGACCACGCCATGATCGCCGACCGCCATCGCCTGCGGCGGCAACTGCACGAGCTGCGCAAGCGCCCCGATGAGGGCAAGCTGGCGCAGTGGGTGGAGAAGGTCCAGGCGTCCTGTGCCCAGGTCACCGCGCGCCAGCAGAGCGTGCCGAGCATCCGCTACGACGACAACCTGCCCATCGCCGCCAAGCGCGACGAGATCAAGAAGGCCCTGTCCGAGCATCAGGTGCTGGTGATCGCCGGCGAAACCGGCTCGGGCAAGACCACCCAGTTGCCGAAGATCTGCCTGGAACTGGGCCGCGGCAGTCATGGCCTGATCGCCCATACCCAGCCACGCCGGATCGCCGCGCGCAGTGTGGCGGCGCGGGTTGCCGAGGAGCTCGGCACACCGCTTGGGGCGCTCGTCGGTTACCAGGTGCGTTTCGAGGACCAGAGCGACTCGAACACCCTGGTCAAGCTGATGACCGACGGTATCCTGCTGGCCGAAACCCAGCACGACCGCTTCCTCGAGCGCTACGACACGATCATCGTCGACGAAGCCCACGAGCGCAGCCTGAACATCGACTTCCTGCTCGGCTACCTCAAGACCCTGCTACACCGGCGCCCTGACCTCAAGCTGATCATCACCTCGGCGACCATCGACCTGGAGCGCTTCTCCAAGCACTTCGATGGCGCGCCGATCATCGAGGTGTCCGGCCGCACCTACCCGGTTGACACCTGGTACCGCCCGCTGACCAGCGAGCAGGACGAGGAGGGTAACCAAGTCGAGGATGACCTCACCGTCGATCAGGCGATCCTCGCCACGCTGGATGAAATCGCCCAGCACGAGCGCAGCCAGGGCAAGGGCCCGGGCGATGTGCTGGTGTTCCTGCCCGGCGAGCGCGAGATTCGCGATGCCGCCGAAATCCTGCGCAAGGCACAACTGCGCCACACCGAAATCCTGCCGCTGTACGCGCGCCTGACCCCGGCCGAGCAGCAGAAGATCTTCCAGTCCCACAGTGGCCGGCGCGTGGTACTGGCGACCAACGTCGCCGAAACCTCGCTGACCGTGCCGGGCATCCGCTACGTGATCGACAGCGGCACCGCGCGCATCAGCCGCTACAGCTACCGCGCCAAGGTCCAGCGCCTGCCCATCGAGGCGGTGTCGCAGGCCAGCGCCAACCAGCGTAAAGGCCGTTGCGGGCGGGTCGAGCCGGGGATCTGCATCCGTCTCTACAGCGAGGATGATTTCAACGGCCGCCCGGCCTTCACCGACCCTGAGATCCTGCGCACCAACCTGGCGGCGGTGATCCTGCAGATGCTGCACCTGCGCCTGGGCGAGATCGACGCGTTTCCGTTCATCGAGCCGCCGGATGGCAAGGCCATCAGCGACGGCTTCAACCTGTTGCAGGAGCTCTCGGCGGTCAACCGCGAGAACCAGCTCACGCCGCTGGGCCGCCAGTTGGCGCGTCTGCCGATCGACCCGCGGCTGGGCCGCATGCTGCTCGAAGGTGCCCGCCAGGGCAGCCTGCAGGAAGTGCTGATCGTCGCCAGTGCGCTGTCGGTGCAGGACCCGCGCGAGCGACCGCCAGAGCGCCAGCAGGCCGCTGACCAGGCGCACGCGCAGTGGAAGGATGTCGATTCGGACTTCGCCGCGCTGGTCAACCTGTGGCGCGGGTTCGAGGAACAGCGCCAGGCGTTGACCGCCAACCCGCTGCGCAACTGGTGCCGCAAGCAGTTCCTCAACTACCTGCGCCTGCGCGAGTGGCGTGATGCGCACCGCCAGCTGTCGCTGATCTGCCGCGACCTGCAGTTGGCGGTGAACAAGGAAGCCTCCGACTACCAGCGGATGCACAAGGCGATCCTCAGCGGTCTGCTCAGCCAGATCGGCCACAAGACCGAAGAGGGTGATTACCAGGGCGCGCGTCAGCGGCGCTTCTGGGTGCACCCCTCGTCTGGCATCGGCCGCAAGCGCCCGCAGTGGGTGATGGCCGCCGAGCTGGTGGAAACCACCAAGCTGTATGCGCGCATGGTCGCCAAGATCGAGCCGGACTGGATCGAGCCGCTGGCCGGGCATCTGATCAAGAAGAACCATTTCGAGCCGCACTGGGAGAAGAAGCGCGGTCAGGTGGTCGCCTATGAGCAGATCACGCTTTATGGCTTGATATTGGTCGGTCGTCGCCCGGTGCACTTCGGTCCGATCGATCCGGTGACCTCGCGCGAGCTGTTCATCCGCGAGGGGCTGGTCGGTGGCGAGATCCAGTCCAGGGCCAAGTGCCTGTCGGCCAACAAGCGCCTGCTCGAGCAGCTCGACGAGCTGGAAGCCAAGGCCCGCCGTCGTGACATCCTGGCCGACGAAGAGACACTGTACGCGTTCTACGAGGCGCGCCTGCCCGAAGAGATCCACCAGACCGCGACCTTCGACAGCTGGTACCGGATGAACAGCCAGAAGGACGCCAACCTGCTGATCATGCGCGAAGAGGACGTGCTCGCCCGTGAGGCCAGCGAAGTCACCGCCGCGCAGTACCCGGACCACCTGCAGGTGGGCGACCTGCGCCTGCCGCTGAGCTATCACTTCGAACCCAATCACCCGCGTGACGGTGTCACCGTGCGGGTGCCTGCGCCCCTGCTGCCGAACCTGCCGGGCGAACGCCTGGAGTGGTTGGTGCCGGGGTTGCTGGAGGCCAAGTGCGTGGCCCTGGTGCGCAACCTGCCCAAGGCCTTGCGCAAGAACTTCGTGCCGGTGCCGGACTTCGTCAAGGCGGCATTGTCGCGCATGAGCTTCGGCCAAGGTGCCTTGCCGCAGGCCCTGGGCCAGGAGCTGTTGCGCATGACCGGGGCGCGGGTGTCCGACGAGGCGTGGGCCGAATCGGCCGGCCAGGTCGAAGGGCACCTGCGCATGAACATCGAGGTGGTCGACGGCCAGGGCAAGTTCCTCGGCGAAGGCCGCGACCTGGCTGAGCTGACCGCGCGTTTCGCCGCCGCCAGCCAGGCCGCCCTGGCGTTGCCACGCAGCGAGAAGACCGAACAGCCGGTGCAGGCCAAGGGCTTCGCCCAGGTGGCGCAGACTGCCCAGCAGAAGATTGCCGGCCTGTCGCTGACGGTCTACCCGGCACTGGTGGAAGACAACGGCGCGGTGCGCGAGGGGCGTTTCTCGACCCAGGCCGAAGCCGAATTCCAGCACCGCCGCGCGCTGCAGCGCCTGTTGCTGCAACAGCTGGCCGAGCCTGCCAAGTTCCTGCGCGGCAAGCTGCCGGGGCTGACAGAGCTGGGGCTGCTGTATCGCGATCTGGGCCGGGTCGAGTCGCTGGTCGAGGATATCCTGCTGGCCAGCCTCGACAGCTGTGTGCTCGAAGGCGAGACGCCACTGCCGCGCGACGGCGCCGCGCTGGCCTCGCTCGCCGAACGCAAGCGTGGCGACTGGGCCGAGCATGCCGAGCGGCTGGCACGCCAGACCCTGGAAGTGCTCAAGCTGTGGCATGGCCTGCAGAAGCGCTTCAAGGGTAAGATCGACCTGAGCCAGGCCGTGGCGCTGAACGATATCAAGCAGCAACTGGGCAACCTGGTCTGCCCAGGCTTCGTGCGCGAGACGCCGGCGCAGTGGTTCAAGGAACTGCCGCGCTACCTGAAGGCCATCGAGCTACGTTTGGAGAAGCTGGGCTCGCAGGTGCAGAAGGACCGGGTCTGGAGCGGCGAGCTGGGCAACCTGTGGACACAGTACAAGACCCGCGCCGACAAGCATGCCCAGGAGGGCAAGCGTGACGCCGAGCTGACCCTGTATCGCTGGTTGCTGGAGGAGTACCGGGTGTCGCTGTTCGCGCAGCAGTTGGGGACGAAAGTGGCGGTTTCCGATAAGCGATTAAGCAAGCAGTGGAGTTTGGTGGAAGCCTAAATTCCCTGAATTGTGGCAATATTGGTGCAATTTGGGCCGCGTTGCGGCCCATCGCATGACAACCGCGCTCTCACTTTGTGGGAGCGGGCTTGCCCCGCGATCGAGGGCGCAGCCCTCGCTGACGATCTCAAGTTGGCACTAAAGTGCCATTAATCACAGCCCATCCCGGCCAACGCCCGACAGGCGCAGGCCACAGACCAGAGGAACGACCGTGCATAACGTCGTGATCAGCGGCACCGGCCTGTATACCCCGGCCCAGAGCATCTCCAACGAAGAACTGGTGGAATCCTTCAACACCTGGTCGCAACAGTTCAACGCAGACAACGCCGCCGCCATCGAGCGTGGCGAGGTCGAGCCGGCGCCGCTCTCCGACGCGGCGTTCATCGAAAAGGCGTCGGGCATCAAGAGCCGCTTCGTCATGGACAAGGCCGGCATCCTCGACCCGCAGCGCATGAAGCCACGCCTGCCGGAGCGCTCCAACGACGAGTACTCCATTCTTTGCGAAATGGCCGTGGCCGCCGCCCGCCAGGCACTGGAGCGTGCCGGTCGTACCGCTGCCGACGTCGACGGGGTGATCGTCGCCTGTTCCAACCTGCAGCGCGCCTATCCTGCGATTGCCATCGAAGTGCAGCAGGCCTTGGGTATCCAGGGCTTCGGCTTCGACATGAACGTGGCCTGCTCCTCGGCCACCTTCGGCATCCAGAACGCCGCCAACAGCATCCAGCTCGGCCAGGCCCGGGCGATCCTGATGGTCAACCCGGAGATCTGCACCGGGCACCTGAACTTCCGTGACCGCGACAGCCACTTCATCTTTGGTGATGCCGCTACTGCCGTGTTGCTCGAGCGCGCCGACAAGGCCACCTCGAAGCATCAGTTCGACATCGTCAGCACCAAGCTGCTGACCTCGTTCTCCAACAACATCCGCAACAACTTCGGCTTCCTCAACCGTGCGGCGGAGGAGGGTGAAGGCACCCGCGACAAACTGTTCGTGCAGGAAGGGCGCAAGGTGTTCAAGGAAGTCTGCCCGATGGTCGCCGAGTTGATCGGCAAGCACCTGGCCGAGAACGACCTGCAGCCGTCCGACGTCAAGCGCTTCTGGCTGCACCAGGCCAACCTGAGCATGAACCACCTGATCGTCAAGAAACTGCTGGGGCGTGAGGTGAGCGAGCAGGAGGCACCGGTGATTCTCGACCGTTATGCCAATACCAGTTCGGCCGGCTCGGTGATTGCCTTCCACCTGTACCAGGATGACCTGGCCGAGGGTTCGCTGGCGGTGCTGAGTTCGTTCGGGGCGGGGTATTCGATTGGCAGTGTGATTCTGCGCAAGCGCTGATAACAGCGGCGGCCTTTTCGCGGGCAAGTCGCAGCGGCG
>NZ_JABWRO010000191.1:0-5689 GCF_014268985.1 Pseudomonas sp. RW10S2
TAAGAGCATCCATCACATGGGTAGTGACCGTACGAGCTGCCGGATGCGAATCGTACTTGGGCTGAACCACCGCGGGGGCGGCGTGACCTTTAAGGCTCGGGTCACCTGGGGTGCTGTCATCGACAGCCTTTGCACGGCCAGTTCTACGCCTGTGGATAAACCCGGTCAAGGGCCGAAATTAAGCGCCCTTGAGGACGTGAAAAGCGGTTATCCATCGGTGGAATTACTTGGTAAATCTCGGACAACGTCGTGACTTTAGCTCTTCAAAATGAGGTCCATCCAAACAGGGCGGCTTTGCAGCCCTGTTTGGATGGACCCGCGCTGAGAAGCAGATAAGCGAGGCTGCTTGCCCCGAATCTTGGACGTTCAGTTGTTTCTGCAATTCATGCGCCGTACAGAGCTAGCGGATCGGTACCACGTTCTTGTCTCTGACTTGACCGTATGCTGAGGCAAGCAGGCTGCCGGTGGCGGCTTTCTGGATGTACTCACTCCACCAGGCCATCATCGGGCGTCTGCGTTCAATGTAGTCGGCTCGGTTGTAGGCGCTGCGCACTTCATCCTTGTCGACATGCGCCAGTGCGACCTCAATGAGTTCGGGGTCCCACCCATGTTCATTCAAGATGGTGCTGGCCATCGAACGCATGCCGTGGCTGACCAACCGATCTTGGAAGCCCATGCGTTTCAACGCCATGTTGGCGGTCTGGCTATTGGCGTGGGTGCGTGGATTTCTGTCTGCCGGGAAGACGTATTCGCGATGGCCGCTGTGGGTCTTCAGTGACTCCAACAGTGCGACAGCGTGATCACTCAACGGAATGCTGTGTGGGCGGCGCTTCTTCATCCGCTCCGCAGGGATAGTCCAGACACGCCTTTCAAAATCGATGTCTGCCCAGCGAGTAGTCGCCGCCTCGGCGGGGCGAGTCATCGTGTGTAACTGCCATTCGATCAGGCAGCGTGTGGTGCGTTTGATGCTGGCGTTCGCGATCTCCATCATGAGCTCGGGCAGCTCCTCAGGCGGAAGCGCAGCCATGTTCTCTTTCTTGGGCTTCTTGAATACTGCCCTGATGCCGCTGAGTGGGTTGGCGAAGATCAGGCCGGAATTTACGCCGTAGGTCATGATCTCGTTTAGCCGCTGGCTAAGTCGCTTGACCGTCTCTAGGCTGCCTTTCGCTTCGATTGGACGAAGCAATGCGATCACCATCGGCGCGGTGATTTTCGTGAGTGGTGTCGTCTTCAAATCGGGGAGCACGTGTAGCGTGAGCGACCGCCAGATGTCCTCGGCGTAGGCCGGAGTCACCGAGTCTTTCTTGAGCTCGAACCAGGCGGTGGCCACGTTCTCGAAGGTATGTTCCGTTTCTGCGCGCTTGGCTTCATTCAGCGTATTGCGCTGCACCTTCGGATCGATGCCTTGGGCGAGCAGCTCGCGCGCTTCGACTGCCTTCTTTCGTGCATTCGCCAGTGACAGTTCGGGATAGGTCCCGAAGCCGATGTTGATGCGCTTCTTGGTTACCGGTTCGCGGTAGTTGAAATTCCACAGCAGCGAGCCGTTGCTGCGTACGCGGAGCTGTAAACCGTCACCGTCCGTAAGGACGTAATCCTTGGACGCCGGTTTGACTCCCTTGAGCTGTCGATCGGAGAGGCGGAGATTTTGAGCAGGCATGAGATTGTCCTCAAGCACTGATTCGGTATTCCAAAGATTAGCACCGGGTGAGCTGGAATACCGCCTGGAATACCCGAATGGCTGGAACTCAATAACTCTCAAAAGACCGCAAAAGCGCTGGAAGCCGCGTGTTTACTGGATTGCAGGCACAAAAAAAGACGCCCTTGGACGTCTTTTTTTGATCATTTGGTGGAGCCGGGGGGATTTGAACCCCCGTCCGCCAGTACTCCGCTGTCGGTACTACATGCTTAGCCGTGTCTATTGAGTTAATCCGCAGCCGCCCGACGGGCAGGGTGCTTTGGACGAGTTGGGTAAGTTTTAGTCGCTTTGCCCCCAACGTGCTACACGACGATCCTGTTCTGTATGACAATCATTTCGGGTTTACAGGCATCCCCTGATGATTGCTGGAGCCGAAGCTACCAGGAGAGCGGGCTCAGCTGCTTACGCAGCGAGAGCGTAACCCTCGTAGTTTTCGTCATTGGCAACTATAGAAAGTTGCAACAGTGGATTTACGAGTTCTGTTACCAACTCGGCATGCACCTAGAGTTTCGCTACCGGCGTCGAATCCTGATCGGCCCCACACTCAGCTCTAGCTGACGTATCTCTCGACACGTGCCGCCGAGTATACGCCTTTGCACGGGCGGCGTCGACTGCTGGTGCCGCCGCCCGTTGCAACAGAGCGGCTCAGGCGCCGCTGCCGCCGGCCGAGCCGCTGCCTTTCTCGGTCTTTTCCAGGCGCTCCAGCACCTTGCTGGTGATGGCGATGCACTCCTTGGTATCGCCGCTGGCCTGGGCGGCCTTGGCTTTGTCGACATGCTCGGTGAGGGCCTTGTCCAGGCCTTCGGACGTGGCGCCGGCGGTAGCCATGCTGTCGTTGATCTTCTGCAGGTTGATCGCGCACAAGTCATCGGCAGCGAATACAGGCGAGGCCAGCAGGGTGGCGGCCGCGAAGAGGGCGGAAAGCGCTGTACCTTTCATGGGTGTCTCCTGATGAAGGCCTCTGGAAGGTGGGCCTGAAAGGTGGACTGTGGCCATTGGCCAAGGGTTCCATCGGGGTTGACCGGGCGATCCACCAAACCCGTCGCGAGTAAAGAGGGTGAGGCAACCGGTCACGCGGCAAACCACCACACAGCCTGCCCTGGCATTCGGGACTATGCTTTCCAACAGTCGTTGATCTGGATCAATCGTTCCAGATGAAACGAGTTGGCCGCCTGGCCAGAATCCCTGCGATCGAACAGAACAATTCGACAACAGCGCACTCGATCACCGTGGGGGCAGTGAGCGCGAGGGTCACGAGCCCGGACGCCCGGATTACCTGAAGAGGAAGCACTATGTTCGGTTTAGAGGCCTTGGAGCTCGCCCGAATCCAGTTTGCGTTTACCGTATCCTTCCACATCCTGTTCCCGGCCATCACCATTGGCCTGGCGAGCTACCTGGCGGTCCTCGAGGGCCTCTGGCTGAAGACCAACGACAACGTCTACCGCGACCTCTACCACTTCTGGTCGAAGATCTTTGCCGTCAACTTCGGCATGGGGGTGGTCTCGGGGCTGGTCATGGCCTATCAGTTCGGCACGAACTGGAGCCGTTTCTCCGACTTTGCCGGCGCCGTCACCGGGCCTTTGCTGACCTACGAAGTGCTCACTGCCTTCTTCCTCGAAGCCGGTTTCCTCGGGGTCATGCTGTTCGGCTGGAACCGCGTGGGGCGTGGGCTGCACTTCTTCTCCACGGTGATGGTGGCGCTCGGCACGCTGGTGTCGACCTTCTGGATCCTCGCCTCCAACAGCTGGATGCAGACGCCCCAGGGCCACGAGATCATCGATGGCCGGGTGGTGCCGGTCGACTGGCTGATGATCATCTTCAACCCCTCGTTCCCCTACCGCCTGATGCACATGGCCACGGCTGCGTTCGTGGCCACGGCGTTCTTCGTCGGTGCCTCGGCGGCCTGGCATCTGCTGCGCGGGCGGGATAATCCGGCGGTGCGCAAGATGCTGTCGATGGCCATGTGGATGGCGCTGATCGTTGCGCCGATCCAGGCGGTGATCGGTGACTTCCATGGCCTGAACACGCTCAAGCACCAGCCGGTGAAAATCGCCGCCATCGAAGGCCACTGGGAGAACAAGCCCGGCGAGCCGACGCCGCTGATCCTGTTCGGCATCCCCGACATGCAGGCCGAGACCACGCGCTTCAAAGTCGAGATTCCGGCGTTGGGCAGCCTGATCCTGACCCACAGCCTGGACAAGCAAGTACCGGCGATGAAGGAGTTCCCGCCTGAAGACCGGCCGAATTCGACCATCGTGTTCTGGTCGTTCCGGGTCATGGTCGGGCTGGGCTTCCTGATGATCTTCGTGGGGCTGTGGAGCTTGTGGCTGCGCAAGCGTGGCACGCTGTACAGCTCGCGGCCATTCCTCTACCTCACGCTGTGGATGGGGCCGTCGGGGTTGATCGCGATCCTCGCAGGCTGGTTCACCACCGAGATCGGTCGTCAGCCGTGGGTGGTGTATGGGCTGATGCGCACGGCGGACGGGGTGTCGAACCACAGCTACGGACAGCTCGGCTTCACCCTGGTGATGTTCGTGGTGGTGTACTTCGCGCTGTTCGGCACCGGCATCGGCTACATGATGCGCCTGGTGCGCAAAGGGCCGCATACCGGCGAGGGCGATACGCAGCCACCGGGAGGTCCGGGGCAGAAACGCACGCCAGCGCGGCCGCTGTCGGCTGCCGATGACGGCACGGAACACGACGCCGTCAGCCTGAACAAGGGGAACTGAGCCATGGGTATCGATCTTCCGCTGATCTGGGCCGTGATCATCATCTTCGGGGTGATGATGTACGTGGTCATGGATGGCTTCGACCTGGGAATCGGCATGCTCTTCCCCTTCGTCAAGGGCGAGCGTGACCGTGACGTGATGATGAATACCGTCGCCCCGGTGTGGGACGGCAACGAGACCTGGCTGGTGCTGGGCGGGGCGGGGCTGTTCGGGGCCTTCCCGATGGCCTACTCGGTGGTGCTCGAGGCGCTGTACCTGCCGCTGATCCTGATGCTGGTGGGCCTGATCTTCCGTGGCGTGGCCTTCGAGTTCCGCTTCAAGGCCAAGGCCGACAAGCGCCACCTGTGGGACAAGGCGTTCATCTGGGGTTCGCTGGTGGCCACCTTCTTCCAGGGCGTGGCGCTGGGGGCCTTCATCGAGGGCTTCAAGGTGGTCGACCGCCATTACGCGGGTGGCGCGTTTGACTGGCTGACGCCGTTCAGTATCTACAGTGGCCTGGGGCTGATCGTGGCCTATACGCTGCTGGGTTGCACCTGGCTGATCATGAAGACCGAAGGGCCGCTGCAGAAGCAGATGCACGACCTGGCGCGGCCGCTGGCGCTGGTGCTGCTGGTGGTGATCGGCATCGTCAGCCTGTGGACGCCGCTGGCTTATCCACAGATCGCCGATCGTTGGTTCAGCATGCCCAACCTGATCTGGTTCATGCCGGTGCCTGTGTTGGTGCTGGTGACCTTCTATGGGTTGCTCAAGGCGGTGGCGCGCAACGCCAACTACACGCCGTTCCTGCTGACGTTGGTGCTGATCTTCCTGGGCTATAGCGGGTTGGGCATCAGCCTGTGGCCGAACATCATCCCGCCGTCGATCTCGATCTGGGATGCCGCTGCGCCAGCGCAGAGCCAGGGCTTCATGCTGGTGGGGACGCTGTTCATCCTGCCGTTCATCCTGGGGTACACCTTCTGGAGCTACTACGTGTTCCGCGGCAAGGTGACCCACCACGATGGCTACCACTAGGGAGTGCCGGGCGATGGATATCGAGGAGAAGAAACCGCTGTGGCAGCGCCTGGGTTGGCTGGTGCTGATCTGGGCGCTGAGTGTCGCGGCGCTGGGGATCGTGGCCTATGGCATGCGCATGTTCATGAGTGCGGCGGGGTTGAGTACGCATTGAGCCAGGTAAGGGCTTTGTTGTCCTGGTAGGAGCACCTTCCTTGTTCAAAATCTAAAGGCCAGCCCGGTCCTTGTGGGAGCGGGCTTGCCCGCGAAAAGG